>JAJFIM010000077.1 GCA_021774995.1 Alphaproteobacteria bacterium
GATGGTGATGCCTGGCGACAATGTTGAGATGAATGTTGAGCTTGTTGTGCCGATTGCGATGGAAGAGAAGCTGCGTTTCGCCATCCGCGAAGGCGGACGCACCGTCGGCGCCGGCGTCGTCGCCGAAATTATCGAATAGGAAGAGAGCAAAGACGGATTAAAATTTAGTCCGTCTTTCATATTGGGACGTTGGTTGGATAAGTTATGCAAAATCAAAATATAAGAATCAGGCTAAAGGCTTTCGATCACAGGGTGCTTGACACTTCAACGCTCGAGATTGTTAACACGGCCAAAAGAACCGGTGCGCAAGTACGGGGACCTATTCCTCTGCCGACGCGAATTGAAAAATTCACGGTCTTGCGCTCCCCGCATATTGATAAGAAAAGCCGCGAACAATTTGAAATTCGCACTCACAAACGCCTGCTGGATATCGTCGATCCCACACCGCAAACGGTTGATGCGCTCATGAAGCTCGATCTTGCAGCCGGTGTCGACGTTGAAATCAAGCTCTAAGGAAACAGGTTCATGCGTTCAGGAGTTATTGTTCAAAAGAAGGGCATGACGCGGGTCTTCACCAGTGAAGGCGGGCATGTTCCTGTAACGGTTCTGGATCTTGCGCAGTGCCAGGTTGTGGCGCAGCGCACCAGCGAAAAAGATGGATATACGGCGCTGCAACTGGGGGCTGGCATAGCCAAAGTTAATCGCACCTCAAAAGCGATGCGCGGCCATTTTGCTAAAGCCAAAGTTGAACCCAAGCGCAAACTGGCGGAATTTCGGGTGACTGAAGATAACTTGATTGATGTTGGCGCATTACTGACGGCGGATCATTTTGTGCCGGGTCAAAAAGTAGATGTCAGCGGCGTCAGTATCGGCAAGGGATTTGCCGGAGCAATGAAGCGGCATAATTTTGCAGGCTTGAGGGCTTCTCATGGGGTGTCAATCTCACACAGAAGCCACGGGTCAACTGGCCAATGTCAGGATCCGGGTAAGGTCTTCAAAGGTAAAAAGATGGCGGGTCATATGGGCTCCGTGCAAGTTACCACGCAGAATCTGGAAGTGATCAAAGTGGATGCAGAGCGCGGCGTCATTCTTGTGAAGGGCGCTGTACCGGGATCGAAAGGCGGCTGGGTGCTCATGCATGACGCCTTCAAGCACGCTCTTCCAGATGATGCGCCACGCCCAGGCGCCTTCCGGCTTTCAGGAGAAGCCGAAATTGAATCGGCGACGGAAGAGGTGATTGCCGAGCCGGATGTTCAAGAAGAAAAAAAGGATGACGTAACATGAAGGCGGACGTCACCACATTAGATGCAAAAAAGGCCGGGACGGTGGATCTGGCGGAAGGCGTTTTCGGATTGACGCCGCGCTCTGATTTATTGCACCGCATGGTTTCCTATCAATTGGCCAAGCGCCAGCAGGGTACGCATCAGATTAAGACCAGAGGCGAAGTTGTCGGATCGACGAAGAAATTTGTTCGGCAGAAGGGTTCTGGCGGCGCGCGGCACGGTAACCGTAAGGTGGCTCAGTTTCGCGGCGGGGCTAAGGCTTTTGGGCCGGTACAGCGCCCTCACGATATAAAGTTGCCAAAAAAAGTTCGGATGCTGGCGCTGCGCCATGCATTGTCCGCCAAACAGGCTTCAGGGGATCTGGTCATTCTTGATGAAGCTAAGTTGAAGAATGCAAAAACCTCAGCGCTGGCTAAAGCAGTACAGAAGCATGGTTGGGACTCGGCCTTGATCATTGATGGTCAGAATATTGATGAGAATTTTGAGAGGGCAAGCATCAATTTGAAGCACATTGACCTTTTGCCCACCCAGGGGGCCAATGTTTACGATATTTTGCGCCGTCAGAAATTGGTGTTGACCAAAGCGGCGCTTGAGTTATTGGAGGCGCGCCTGACATGACGGATTTGTCTCATTATGATATGATCTTGCGGCCGGTCATAACGGAAAAATCGACCATGGCGTCGGAATTCAACCAAGTTGTGTTTGAAGTTCCGTTAAAAGCGGCTAAACCACAGATCAAGGCGGCGGTTGAGAGCCTGTTCGATGTCAAGGTGAAGGCTGTGAATACACTTCGTCTGCCTGGCAAGACCAAACGTTTTCGCGGCGTGAAGGGCACGCAGCGCTCCCGCAAAAAAGCAATTGTTACGCTCGAGGAAGGCCATTCCATCGACGTGACGACTGGCCTTTAAAAATTAAAACACGAATAAATTGGCATAGAGATCAATGGCGTTAAAGCAGTATAAACCGACTACCCCTGGACAGCGTGGACTGGTGCTTGTGGACCGCTCCGGCTTGTGGTCCGGCAAGCCTGTCAAAACTCTGACGGAAGGATTGAGCTCCAAAGGGGGGCGTAACAATCATGGCCGCGTCACGGCGCGCCGTCGTGGGGGCGGGGTCAAGCGCTCTTATCGCAAAATCGATTTTAAACGCCGAAAATACGATATCGCCGCGACAGTCGAACGCTTTGAATATGATCCCAATCGCTCAGCTTTTATTGCCCTCATAAAATACGCAGATGGCGAATTGTCTTATATTCTGGCGCCTCAGCGTTTAGCGGTTGGGGACAGTGTGATCTCGGGAGAGAAAGTTGATATTAAACCGGGCAATGCGATGCCTATGTCTAACATTCCCATCGGCACAATCATTCATAATGTTGAGATGAAGCCGGGCAAAGGGGCGCAAATTGCACGCGCCGCTGGTACTTATGCGCAATTGGTGGGGCGTGATTCCGGCTATGCGTTGATCCGTTTGACTTCCGGCGAGCAGCGTATGGTTCGCGCGGAATGCATGGCGTCGATTGGCGCCGTTTCCAATCCGGATAATTCGAATATCAAACTGGGTAAAGCTGGCCGCAAGCGCTTGATGGGCAAGCGCCCTTCGGTACGCGGCGTTGCGATGAACCCGATCGATCACCCTCATGGTGGTGGCGAGGGACGCACTTCCGGCGGTCGCCATCCGGTTACACCCTGGGGCAAGCCGACAAAAGGCAAGCGGACGCGCAGCAATAAAGCGTCCGATAAATTTATCGTGCGCAGTCGTCACTTGCGCAAGAAGAGACGTTAGAGGAGAAGGCTTTTGACTCGTTCTGTATGGAAGGGCCCGTTTGTTGACGGGTATCTTTTGAAAAAAGCGGATAAAGCGCGTGAATCCGGTCGCAAGGATATCATCCGGATCTGGTCGCGCCGTTCGACGATTCTTCCTCAATTCGTAGGTTTGACTTTTGGCGTTTATAATGGCCGCAAATTCATCCCTGTTCTCGTTTCCGAAGATATGATTGGACATAAGTTCGGAGAGTTTTCTCCAACGCGGACTTTTCACGGCCATCAAGCCGACAAGAAGGCAAGGAGAAGCTAAGCGTTATGGGCAAACCTGCAACACCGCGCCGTATGGCGGACAATGAAGCCATGGCTGTTGGACGGATGATCCGCATCTCTCCTCAGAAACTAGGAGTCGTGGCGCGTTCCATTCAAGGATTGAAGGTGGATTCGGCGCTGGCTGAATTATCTTTTTCGCGCAAACGAATTGCCGTCACCGTGAGAAAAATTTTACAATCGGCAATCGCAAACGCCGAGAACAATCACAATCTCGATATTGATTCTTTGGTGGTTTCCGAAGCTTATGTTGGCAAAAATCTCGTCATGAAGCGCATTCGTCCACGCGCCCGAGGCCGGGCCGCCAGCATTTTGAAACCTTTCAGCCAGCTGACCATTGTGGTTCGCGAGAAAGAGGAGGCCGCTTAATGGGCCAGAAAGTCAATCCTGTCAGTATGCGTCTCGGGATTAACCGGACCTGGGATTCTCGGTGGTATGCGAGCCGCCGTGAATACGGCCAGTTGCTGCATGAAGATATTAAAATTCGTGAAAAGCTCACCAAACAGCTCAAGCAGGCTGGCGTTTCACGCATTGTGATTGAACGTCCGCATAAAAAATGCCGCGTGACAATTTATACGGCGCGTCCCGGTGTGGTGATTGGCAAGAAGGGCGCGGATATTGAAAAATTGCGTCTGGAATTGGCCAAAAATACGAGCAGCGAAGTACATCTTAATATTGTTGAAGTTCGTAAACCGGAAATCGACGCGACGCTGGTGGCCGAAGCCATCGCCCAGCAATTGGAAAGACGCGTGGCCTTTCGGCGGGCCATGAAACGTTCGCTTCAATCAGCTCTTCGCCTGGGTGCGGAAGGCGTAAGGATCAATGTCGGCGGTCGTCTCGGCGGGGCCGAAATTGCCAGGATGGAATGGTACCGTGAAGGCCGCGTTCCACTTCATACTTTGCGCGCCGACATCGATTACGGCACGGCTGAAGCTCATACGGCTTACGGTATTTGCGGGGTTAAAGTTTGGATCTTCAAGGGTGAGATCATGGAGCATGATCCCATGGCGCAGGATAAACGCTTGCAAAAATTACAAGAAGGCGGCGGCGCAAATCGTAGACGTCCAGCCGCTTAAAATACGATCAGATCGCACGCATCGAGAGTTATAAGAAATGTTACAGCCAAAGCGCACGAAGTTCCGAAAAGCCCACAAAGGCCGCATCCATGGAAACGCCAAGGGCGGCACGGAATTAAATTTTGGAACTTTTGGTCTTAAAGCCCAAGAACCTGCGCGCGTTACCGCGCGTCAAATCGAAGCTGCGCGCCGGGCCATTACCCGGCATATGAAACGCGTGGGGCGTGTTTGGATTCGCGTTTTTCCCGATGTGCCGGTCAGCAAGAAACCGACTGAAGTGCGTATGGGTAAGGGTAAGGGGTCGCCTGAATTCTGGATGTGTAGAGTTAAGCCTGGCCGCATCATGTTTGAAATTGATGGCGTATCAGCCGACATTGCCCGCCAAGCGTTAGAATTGGGCGCGGCAAAATTACCATTGAAGTGCCGCACCGTCGTTCGCGTCGGTGAGAATGCTTGAAGTTAGAGAAAAAGTGGAGGCTCAAGAATGAAAATTGGTGAAGTAAGAGACCTCTCGCAGGATCAATTGCACGATGAGTTACATAAGCTCAAGAAAGAGCAATTCAACCTTCGGTTTCAAGCGGCCTCAGGCCAGTTGGAAAACACTGATCGGGTGCGGGTTTTGCGCCGGGATGTGGCTCGGATTAAAACTATACTGACTGAGCGTGAAAATGCAGAAGCAAAGTCGGCGGATTGAGTCCGAACTGTCTTTCTAGGAGATAACAAATGCCAAAACGCGTCATGCAAGGCGTTGTCGTAAGCGATAAGGGAAACCAAACCGTTATCGTGCGTATTGACCGGAGTTACGCCCATCCCTTGCTGAAAAAAACTGTGAGAAAATCTAAGCGCTATAGCGCCCATGATCCTGAGAATAAATTTAAGGTTGGCGATAATGTGAAAATCGAAGAGTGCCGGCCTATATCGAAAACTAAAAGATGGCACGTCCTTGCTAGCTGAAAACAGCTGGGTATGCGCGTGGGATTTGAATTGGAGTAGAATGTCATGATCCAAATGCAAACAAATATGGACGTGGCCGATAATTCAGGCGCCAAAAAAGTCCAATGCATTAAAGTGCTTGGGGGGTCGAAGCGTAAATATGCTTCAGTTGGCGACACTGTTGTTGTGAGTGTTAAAGAGGCGATCCCGCGCGGTCGCGTGAAAAAAGGTGATGTGGTTAAAGCTGTGATTGTGAGGACTGCCAAAGATATTCATCGCGCAGATGGAAGTTGCATCCGTTTCGATAAGAATGCCGCCGTGCTTGTCAATGCACAGATGGAGCCTATTGGAACGCGGATTTTCGGTCCCGTAACAAGGGAATTGCGCGCCAAGAACCATATGAAAATTGTTTCTCTGGCGCCGGAGGTTTTGTGAATGCAACCTAAGTTAAAAATAAAAAAGGGCGACCGTGTGATTGTGGTTACCGGGAAAGACAAAGGTAAAACCGGGAACGTGATCAAGGTTATGCTAGGCGAGAATCGCGTGTTGGTTCAGGGTGTCAATATGATTAAACGCCATCAGCGCCAGACCCAAACCGAACAGGGCGGTATTATTACTAAAGAAGCCCCGATTGAAGTGTCTAATATTGCGCATCTGGATCCAAAAGATAACAAGCCAACGCGTATCGGATACAAAATCTTAGCGGATGGCCGCAAAGTACGTTATGCCAAAAAATCAGGTGAGGTCATCGATGTCTGAGCAGGCCTATATACCCCACTCGAAGAAGCGTTATCTTGAGATCGTCCGACCGGCGATGCAGAAGCAGATTGATTACGCGAATCGAATGCAAATACCCAAAATCGAAAAAATTGTGCTCAATATGGGCGTGGGTAAAGCCGCCACTGATTCAAAGATAATCAAATCAGCGTTTGATGCGCTGCAAAAAATTGCAGGTCAAAAACCTGTTATCGCAAAGGCGCGGATCTCAGTGGCCACTTTCAAATTGCGTGAAGGGATGCCCATTGGCGTCAAAGTGACACTGCGCCGGGATAGAATGTACGATTTTGTTGACCGTTTGGTCACTATTGCGCTGCCTCGCGTACGGGATTTTCGCGGCCTGAATGCCAAGAGTTTCGATGGCAATGGCAATTTTGCCATGGGGTTGAAAGAGCATATCGTCTTTCCTGAGATTGATTACGACACGATCGATCATATGTGGGGAATGGATATTGTCGTGTGTACAACCGCGAATTCGGATGATGAGGCGAAAGCCCTTTTGAGTGAATTCGAATTTCCTTTCAGTGCTTAAATCTGGCGGAAATTTAAGAACGGATACCAAATAAGGAGATCCTTAATGGCAAAAAAGAGTGCCGTTGAAAGAAACAAACGAGTGGAGCGAATGGTGAAGAAATTCGCCAGTAAGCGCATGCGGTTGAAAGCGATAGCGGCGGATAAATCGCTGCCTGGAGAGGAACGTTTTGCGGCGCGGCTGAAATTGGCTGAATTGCCACGTAATTCAAACCCGACGCGTATTCGCAACAGGTGCGAAGTTACGGGCCGTCCTCGCGGATATTATAGAAAACTCAGGATGTCCCGTATTGCTTTACGTGATTATGCAAGTATTGGCCAAATTCCTGGCATGGTTAAATCGAGTTGGTAGGAGACAGCGCATATGTCGATCAACGATCCTTTAGGTGATATGTTGACGCGCATCCGTAATGCTCAGATGCGTAAGAAATCAAAAGTTATGACTCCTGCTTCCAAATTGCGGGGTTGGGTGCTGGATGTTTTGCACGAAGAAGGCTTTATTCGCGGTTACGCGGAAGTTGAGCTATTGGGTATTAAGCGCGAGTTCGAGATCGAACTTAAATATTATGATGGAGAGCCGGTGATTTCCGATATTCGCCGGGTTTCCAAACCGGGACGACGGGTCTATAGCGGCGCAAGTGAATTGCCGCGCGTACGCAATGGACTCGGCATTTCCATTATTTCGACGCCTAAAGGCATTATGTCCGATTCCACGGCGCGGGCGGCCAATGTAGGCGGTGAAGTTTTGTGCCAAGTCTATTAAACCGTTGATCG
>JAJFIM010000078.1 GCA_021774995.1 Alphaproteobacteria bacterium
TTTACGGCGCGCCGCCGGCCATTATTGATGGCGCACTCCTCGCCAAAACAAAAACCGTGTTGGAAAGCGCACTGGGTCTGCAACAATTATATCTGGGCGCCGCGCCTTCCGCGCCCCCAGGCGATGACGCACTAGGCAACCTCACGCGCACGCAAAAACTCTTAAATGAATTACAAAACGAAAAAATGAAAAATCTATTGGCGGGGCGCACGATTCAGCAAATAAGCGACGACATCAGAGCGCGCGACGCGCAAGCGCGCTTGGATCAAGGGCGCATTACAGAACTTACGAGCCAGGTGACAGAGAAAGACGCCGCCATAAAAGAAATTGAGATTCGATTGGCGAACTGCGGGAACCATACTCCGCTTTTACCCTCAATTCCCTATGCTTCAGACTATGCTTGTTATCTGACGGACAAAGCCTCTTCGCAAAAATGATGCGCTGTCCGCGTCTGACCGAAACTCTTTGCGCCTTACGTTTCGAATAGTTCCAGGACATTGCCGTCGGGGTCGTTGACATAAATCGCTTTGCCGTAAGGGCCAGGCCCCAGCTCCCGCACGAAGGGGACGCCCTCTTCTTTTAAGCGCTGGTTCATCGCCTCCACATTGCGCACTTCAAACGCCATGTGATCCATTTGACCAAGGTCGCCCGGCCCGCCTTCAGTGATCCCCAGCCCCTGCGTGGTTGCGATAAAGGCGCGGCCGTCGGGCAAAGGCTTGGCGTCAAGGCGCTGCGTAAAACCCAGCAAATCTATATAGAAGCGCTTTGACGTCTCCATATCTTTGACTTTCAAAAGCAGATGGTGGAGCGCTTGGGCGCGCGGGCGGCGCTGATCGTCAACCCATTTTAGAAATTCCGGAGACTCAATTGTAATGCCGAAATATTGCCGCCAGACTTCCTCCGCCGTTTGCTCCCAATCCGCGTTCACGCCGGAAATGCAATCGCCAATGCCCACCACATCGTAGTCGCGCAAATAGGCTTCGCGAATGGTTGTCTCAACGCAGGCATTGGCGGTCAGTCCGGTGACAAAAAGGGCGTCAACGCCGAGCATCTCCAGAACGATGTCCAGGCGCGTTTCGTAAAAGCCGCCAAATCTGTGCTTGCGAATAATAAAAGACGGCTCCGTCGCCAGATCGGCCAGCTCGTCTACGATGGCCGCATCCCAGGTGCCGCTCAGCGCCGAGACGCCCTTGCGCTTGGACGTGTGCGAGGGCAGACGCTTGCGCGCGCGCCTGTTGTCGGTCTCGAAATGCTCCTGCACCGTCCACAAAACAGGCATGCCCGCGCCCTGGCATGTCTCAATGACGCGGCGCAAATTGGGGATCACCGCGCCCAGCCGGTCCGTGTCTACGCCGGAACGGCCAAGAGTGCCGTCTTTGTGGCAGAATGCGTTTTGCAGGTCGATAACGACGAGAGCCGATTTTTTGATATCAAGCAAGTCAAGCATCGTGATCGACATCCTTTCTGTCCACGCCAAGAACGCCCGCGCGTCCCCAATTCTCGATGGGGACTTCCTGGATAATCACATGAAGTCCATCGGGCCGCGCATCGGCGTGTTCGACCATGGCGTCGGTAATGGCTTTGACCAGCCGTCTCTTTTGGTCGACGGTGCGGCCCGGCCATATCTGTACGGTGACCACTGGCATTAATTCAGCTCCCTATCAGTTTACAACATGCGCAGGCGCGCGCGGGCCCTATTCATAAAGAGACGTCGCCTTGGGCACGCCCTCGGCCGAGAGGCCCGCCCGCTTGATGATGGCGGCGGACCGGGCGCGCGCGTCTTCAAACAACGCCTCTTCGTCAATCGTTTGAACCCTACCCTTGTTATAGAGCGCGCGTCCATTCACCCAGGTTTGCGCGATAGACGCCGGCGAAGCGGACCAGACCAAGGCCTGCACCGGATCTAAATAAGGCGTCCATTCCACATGGCGCAGATTGAAAAGAACGAAATCAGCTTTTTTTCCGATCTCGAGCGAGCCGATTTCATCATCCCACCCCAGCGCCTTGGCGCCGTCAATCGTCGCCATTCTGAGCGCCTTGCGCGCGCCAACCATTTTGGGATCATTGCGGATGTCTTTGAACAGACCCGCCACCACATACATTTGGCGCATCAAATTCAGATTGCCGGACGCGGAAACCCCGTCCGTACCCAGACAAACCGTGACCCCGGCGTCAATGAGTTCGGGATATTTACCAAACGCCCCCGCCCCCTTCGCCAGCTTAAAGGACGTGCCGGGGCAAAACGCCACTTTGGTATTGGCCTCAACCAGAAGCTCGATTTCCCGCTCGGTCAGCGCCACGCCGTGGGCGATCACCAGATTGGCGCCCAGGCCCCCGGCGTCAGCGATGCGTTGCACCGGCCATTTGCCGTATTTCTTTTCCGACAACCGCGCCTCTTCAATGCTGGTGGCGATATGATAGGTAGTGCCGACGCCATATTTTTCCGCCAGAGCCCGCGCGCCGACATGCAAGTCGAGGCTGCACGGCTCCTTGCCTTCGATATTGACCCAGCAGCGTATGCGGCCTTGCCCCGCGCCGTTCCATTTCTC
>JAJFIM010000079.1 GCA_021774995.1 Alphaproteobacteria bacterium
GACCGTACGTTAAGCGTGACAGTGCGGGGGTGAAGTGTGAGCACTCTGTTTGAAGCGGCTGGAATGCAAGAGGATGCGCCCCGGCCTTTGGCGGACCGATTGCGCCCTGAGAGGTTGGAAGATGTGGTTGGGCAGGATCACATCACTGGGCGGGATGCGCCGTTAGGCAGGATGATTTCTGCGGAAAGACTGTCTTCAATTGTTTTGTGGGGGCCGCCGGGGACGGGTAAGACAACCATCGCACGTCTATTGGCTGGAGTTTCCGGTCTGGACTTTGAGCAGATATCAGCCGTTTTTTCAGGCGTTGCGGATTTACGAAAAGTTTTCGAAAAAGCCAAGGCGCGCCGTTTGTCTGGTCAAGGAACATTACTTTTTGTGGATGAGATCCATCGCTTTAACAAAGCGCAACAGGATGGATTCCTCCCTTACATGGAGGACGGGACCATTATTCTTGTGGGGGCGACCACGGAAAACCCGTCTTTTGAGCTGAATGCTGCGTTACTGTCGCGCGCGCAAGTTTTAGTCCTCCACCGCTTGGAAGATTCAGCGCTTGAAATATTGCTAGGGAGCGCGGAAAAAGCGCAAGGAAAAAACCTGCCACTCACAAAGGAAGCCCGCGAGGCGTTACGCGCCATGGCCGATGGCGATGGGCGGTTTTGTTTGAATCTCGCTGAGGAACTCATCGCGTTAAATCTGGAAGAAAACCTTGATACAGCGGGCCTGGCGACGACATTGCAGCGCCGTGCGCCGGTCTACGACAAGGGCGGTGAGGAGCATTATAATCTGATCAGCGCTCTGCATAAATCGATCCGGGGTTCTGATGCGGATGCGGCGCTTTATTGGTTGGCGCGGATGTTGGTGGGAGGCGAGGAGCCGCTGTTCGTCGCCCGTCGTCTGGTGCGCGCTGCTGTAGAAGATATCGGTATGGCCGATCCCCAGGCTGTCCTGCAAGCGTTGGCGGCCATGCAAGTTTATGAATTTTTGGGCAGTCCGGAAGGAGAGTTGGCCTTGGCGCAAGCGGTGATCTATTTGGCCACCGCGCCAAAATCAAATGCGGTCTATAAGGCGAGTGCGCAATCCATGGCGGCGGCTAAGGAATATGGGTCATTGACACCGCCAAAACATATTCTTAACGCCCCCACTAAAATGATGAAAGATTTAGGGTATGGCTCTGGTTATCACTATGATCATGCGGCTGAAGCCGGGTTCTCCGGTCAGGATTATTTCCCTGAAAGCTTAGAGCGGAAATCATTTTATGAACCAAAAAATACAGGCTTTGAAAAGGAAATCAGCCAACGTCTGAACTATTGGCAGCACTTGCGCGAAAAGAAAAAGAAAGAAGGTTGATGAAAATAATTTTGATGATTGCACTGGGTGGTGGTCTGGGCGCGGTGAGTCGCTATCTTGTTGCGGGGCAAGCATTGCGTTTGTTCGGAACCCATTTCCCTTGGGGCACGCTGAGTGTAAACATCATTGGTTCGTTCGTTATGGGTGTTTTGATTGAGATGATGGCGCTTCGGATATCAGTGACGCCGGAAATGCGCGCTTTTCTGGTGATAGGCCTGCTCGGAGGATTTACGACGTTTTCGGCTTTTTCGCTGGATGTCAGTTTACTGATAGAGCGCCATCAAATCGGGTTGGCGGCGCTCTATGCAATGGCGTCAGTCAGCTTGTCGGTCGGCGGTCTTTTTGCCGGTCTTGCTTTGATCCGGAATTTTCCCTCATGACAGGCGTTACGGCGAAAAAAGTCGAAGCCGCTGAAGAGGGTTTGCGCCTGGACCGGTGGTTTAGAAGGCATTACCCGGATCTTCCCTTCGGTCAGTTGGCGCGGTTAACCCGTAAAGGCCAGATCCGACTTGATGGTGGGCGGGTAAAAACGAACACGCGCCTTTTGGCCGGGCAAACGATCCGTATACCGCCAGATATAGATAAAGCGAGACCGCAAACCGCGCAGATCATCACTTCTTCCGACAAGGAATTCATGCGTAGTTTGGTGATCTATCGCGATAATCACGTCATCGCGCTTAACAAACCTCATGGCCTGGCCGTGCAGGGCGGAACAAAAACGACGCGTCATATAGACGCCATGTTGGATGCGCTGCGTTTTGAAGCAACAGAGCGCCCACGTCTGGTTCATAGGCTTGATCGCGATACTTCGGGCGTGTTGCTTTTGGGGCGGTCGGCTTCATCGGCGGCTTTTTTATCAAAGTCATTTCAAAGAAAAATTGTTGACAAGACCTATTGGGGATTGTGCGTCGGGGCTCCCCGTCCGGCGCGCGGAGTTATTAATCTATCATTGGCGAAACGACGCGCTGGCTCAGCCGAAGAAGGGCGAGAACGGGTTACGCCAGTGAAAGATAATGAAGAGGGCGCACAGCGGGCCGTCACTTCGTATGCCGTTATGGGGCAAGCGGCGCAAAAAGCCGCCTGGCTGGCGTTGAAACCGCTGACCGGGCGCACGCATCAATTGCGGGTTCATTTGCAAGCGATCGGCCACCCGTTGGTGGGCGATGGGAAATATGGCGGAGTGCAGGCTGCTCAGTTTCTGGGCGCCGCCAAGGAGAGTCGCTTGCATCTGCATGCGCGGGCATTGGTTCTTGATTTGCCTTCTGGGAAATCTTTAACCGTCACGGCGCCGCTTCCACCTCATATGGCGGAAACCTGGGACTTTTTTGAGTTCAACCCGGATGACGACTCAGATCCTTTTGAAGAATTTTAGAGTCTTTTCGGGCCGCCTTTCCCCATTTAGCAAGAAACGATAGTCTGGTTCTCGAGAGGGGACGGGATATGGCGAAGGTATATGGACGAGGTGAGTATCCGGCCGCTCAAAAAAAGGTTCGGCCAACTCCGCAAGAACTTCGCGAAAACATCCTTGCGCGTCACCGGCAACCGCAAGGTGGTTTAAACTCAGCCTATGCAATACGCGGAGCGCGCTTCTGGACTGGCCTGAAGGAATTGATTTGGAGTCTCTCTCTTACTGTGCTCGCTTTGGGTGTTATTTTTACGTATCTGACCGGTGTAGATTTTAGTCATTTTGCCCCATCTATAGAGCAGGCTGTTACCAGCCAAACTCATTTAATCGCGCATGTGCGGGGTCCTATGCGCATCGAGAAACCAATCTTCCGGCCTGCGGTCGTTATGGAAGATATAACCCTAAGTTCAGCCGGGGTTGGACGAGAGAGGGAGGCGACGCCGACGACTTTAGCGGAGATTGCCAAGCTAAAATTATCAATAAACCCCGTCAAATTGTTTTCAAGCAATGGGCGTATGGTGATCGATGAAGTGTCTGTAGAAGGCGCCACACTGTTTCTTTATGCAGATGGCAATGGCGATTTTCTTCTTGAACCTTTTGTTAGGGCGGTGAAGGCGTTGCTGGATTCAATTCCGCCTTATTTTGGCGATGGCGCGCTACGTGAAATTTCTCTGCAAGCCAGCACGTTTGTACGTATTTCATCTCAAGGAGATGAGATTTGGACCATGCCGGTCAGTATGGTTCGCCTCAAGGTGGATGATGAGGAATCAAATACCGCGCCTCTCGAAATAACTTGGTCGGGGGAGCTGGGTGGAAAGCCGTTCACCTTAAGTGGAACAGTGACGGATTATCTTAAATGGCTTCAAGGGGGGAAGACGGAATTAGCCCTAAAGGGGAGTGCGGGAGGAATTGATATAAATCTGTCTGGCTTTGTGACGGGTTTGGCGCAGCCCATAGTGGATCTGAATTTTGAGATTGTAAGTGCTGACCGAGCGCTCCAAGAGCCTGGAACTGCAGATAATAGCCAGGAAAGCACAGAGATTTTCGGTGCGGTAAACGGCGGCTTCATGGAATCCATCTCCGGCTCATGGAGCGGCGCCTATGCGGGCGGTCCTGTGGAAGGCCAATTCAATATGAGTTTTGGAGACGCTCCCTCCCTTTCGTTGGATGCTTCAAGTGGAGTGCTTGATGCCGAATTTGTTTCAAACGCCGCGCATTTTCTTTCGAAATATTTTCAGGGCGATAAACGCGCGCCCTTTCAATTTATTTCCTCCGCTGAGGCGCATCTCCACCTTCAAACAGATCTCATGCGTTTGAATTCTCAAGCGCTGGGTTCCGCTGAGCTAAACCTTTCTTTATCGAATGGAGCAATTGCTGCGCATATGCGGCAAGAAATTTCAGAAGGAAAAATGGTTGCAGCATTGTCTGTTAACGCTCAAGAAACCCCGGTCTTTAACTTTTCCGTGTCTATTGCAAATATTAATCCGGCTCACCTGACGCGATCATCTGCACAAGAGACGGCCAGCAATGCGATGTGGATTGATGCGCCATTGCTGGCTTCCGCAGAGCTTTTAAGTCAAGGGGAAGATTGGGACGCACTCCTGAAAAACCTGTCGGGGGAGGCAACACTTGTGCTGGGAATTGGGACCGTTAATCAGGCATTACTGAATTTAATGCCTACGCAACTTGTCGAGTTGGCGCGTGATGAAGCCGGATTACCCGCCTTTGATTGCCTTATCGCCAGTGTAGGTGTAGATGAAGGCAAAGTGCGAAGCAGGATGTTGTGGGCTGAAACGCCTAACGGCATGATTACGGGATCGGGGAGTATTGATATGGTGGAGGCTAAGCTGGACATGATTATACGCCCCCGTCCTAAAGATCCACGTGCGCTTGCTAATGCTGTCGACCTTACCATCAGGGGTCCTCTTTTGTCCCCCGCGCTTGAGACCCTGCAGAAAGATCTGACTCGTGGCTTGGCAAGCGGTCTTGGCAGGTTTGCGGCGGTGGGCCAAGATTCTACTATATTACCTTTGTTGAGGGATGATCTGATGCAAAATAATTCCTGTTTGAAGGCGCTGGGATCAGTGAACCGTGGCGAAGGCTGAGATCAAAAGATTTTATGAGCGCGTTCGCGTGATGCCGAACGGTGCGGGCTTTACCGTCTGCCTTGATGACAAGCCGTTGAAAACGCCCGCCGGCGCACTTGTCCTCGTGTCCCATAAAGGGCTCGCGGCCGCTTTGGCTGCGGAATGGGACAATCAGGGGGAGCGTTTTGATCCCCAGACCCTTGCTTTGACTCAAACAGTGAACTCTGGACTTGATCATGTCGGCGCGCACCGGGAAAAAATTGTGGCGGAACTGGCCCGGTTCGGACAATCGGATTTGATTTGCTACCGCGCTGACGGGCCTGAGGCTCTGGTGCAGCGAGAGGACCAGTATTGGCAACCTTTGCTGGACTGGGCGAGGGACGTATTAAGGGCGCCGCTGAAGGTTGGCGCTGGCGTTCAACCGATACTGCAGCCCGCTGAATCGATGGAGGCGCTACGGAAACATATCGCGCATCACGAAGATATCTCTCTTGCAGCCCTTCACCAGGCGGTGAGCTTATGTGGTTCCGTAATCATTGGACTGGCGCTTTCTTTTGGTCATCTGACAGAGCAAGAGGCGTGGGCCGCTGCGCAGGTTGATGAGAACTGGCAGCTAGAACAGTGGGGGCATGATGATGAAGCGAAACAGCGCGCGCAAAATCGTCAAGCCGGGCTAAGCGCCGCCGCTTTTGTCCTAGAGATCTGTCGGGCTTAACGCGCCTATGCTTGACGCGACGGGGCGCTTAATCCCGCGTCATGCCATTCCAGTTTTTTGTAATCAAAACCGCTTTCGAGTGTGGGTTTGATGATGGCGAAATAGGGAGAGACATCAAAATCGCGCGGCGTGAAAAGGCTGTGATGGCGAATGTGCAAAATTTCACGCTCCAGGAATCGGGCGCCTCTGCCTTTGCGCCTGACCACCTCGATATCGGGCAGGATGGGGTAGTGCACCGACTGAAAGGCCTGAGCAATCAACGTTGAACAGATAGCGCGCGTCGGGTCTCCGCTCCCCAGCGCCAGCATGCGTCGCCGCCAGCGGATCGGCACCGGCGGGTGAGGAATGAGATAGCGCATTAGGTCGATGACATTGCGAATGTCATACTTCTTGCCCAGGCTTTGCACCATAAAGTCAACGAGACGCTTGCGATCTTCAAGCGCTAACCCCACCGGACGGCAAATACGCGTGTTGAATGAGGCGTAATCGGAAAGCGGCGTCGTGATGACGCCATTCTTGGCGTGAGCTTCGATAAACAGGTTGATGGGCGGACCTTCACGTTCCGGCTCCAGGGTTTTGGCGGCGTCTTTACCAATATAAAAAGCGGCGTGAGACCAGGTGGATTGCGTGAGATATTTGATGACGTCACTTATGCGCTTATTGCCTTCCACCAGCAGAATATCCCCAGGTTGCAGGCAGGCGCGCAGGGTCTCTTCATCCGTAATCGAAAAAGACTGGTATTGATCGGAAGTCTTTTCCAGAAAATGGACGATCCGCTCTGAGATTGCTTTTGTGAGCCAAGAAAACATGGGAGAGATCCCGAGAAAACGTCGATTCTAACGCTAATATGCTGCGCCGGGGGCGAGTAGGGCTAACGTAAACCGAAAGCCCTTGAGCATGAAACTAAATCAGGCGGCTTTGTAGCTCATAAGTGGTAATTCTTTGATATTATTGCTTAATGTATGGTGGGCACGGCTGGGATTGAACCAGCGACCCCCGCCGTGTGAAGACGGTCGTTGAGCGAAAAGACATTTATTTATCAATGTGTTACAAGTCATTTCTATTTCCTGTCCCCGCTATGCCCAGCTTACGCCATTCGGGCCAATTGCTTTGCCGCATATTCCGGATCGACGGCGGCATACTTTCTTACCTGATCGAGCGTCTTCCACCCGCCCAGTTCTTGCAGGGTCCGGATGTCGCCGCCGGTCTTCAAAAACCAATGTGCCCAGTGATGGCGCCAGTCATGAAAGCGGAATCCGGACAGGCTGATTCTGTTGCACGCCGTCTTGTGCGCCTTGCTGAAAGGATTGCCGCCCCGGCCGCGGGTGTCATGATAGGGCTCGCCCAGGCG
>JAJFIM010000080.1 GCA_021774995.1 Alphaproteobacteria bacterium
TCCAGGGTTTCATCCAGCCCCGCATCGCCATAGGTGGCGGCGCCTGCATGAGACGCCATCAGTTCGGCAATGCGGGCGCGCACCTCGGCAGTGTTGCCATGCTGCGTCAAGGTCTGAACGGCGGGTGTCATCAGAACGCGCTGATCGTCTTGGGTGAGCCCCATATCTTGCGGGCGCGCCGCTTCGCCCTGGGCCATGGGAATGCCGCCGTAGATCTGCCACAGATACTCGCCAAAAGCGGCTTGCACCAACAGATGCTCCAGCTCGCCAAAACGCTCCGCTTGAGTTTGCCGTTCGGCATAGGAGGAAAGCTGCCGCAAGGCTTGGACGTAGGTTGCGAGCCAGGCAAGTCCGTGGGCGGCGTATTGATGAGTCTCTAAAGCGGACGGCGAGATCTTACCGGCGTCCGAGACGCGCGTTCGCACCGCGCGTTTTGCCTTGTCAAGCAGCCTGTCCGCAGCGTCCACGGCCTGCGCCGTAAGAGGAATAAGCTCCTTCAACATAATGGCTTTATCCCTGATCGCCCGCTTCGATGGCGTCTTCGATGGTGCGCATGCCGGGGTATTTGGCCGACACCAGCACCGCCATATTGCCGGGCATGTGTTTATTTTTCCACATCTTGGTGTGGGCTTTGGGGATGTCCTTCCAGGCAAAAACTTCCGACATGCACGGGTCGATGCGCCGCTCAATCACCAGCCGATTGGCCTGGGAGGCTTGTTTCAAATTGGCAAAGTGAGAACCCTGCACCCGTTTTTGACGCATCCACAAAAAGCGCGCGTCGAGGGTTAAATTATAGCCGGTCGTGCCCGCGCAGATCACCACCATGCCGCCGCGTTTGACCACTAAAACGGATACCGGGAAAGTGGCCTCGCCTGGATGTTCAAAAACGAAATCAACGTCAACGCCTTTGCCGGTGATGTCCCAAATGGCTTTGCCGAATTTGCGCGCTTCTTTGAGGTAGGCATTGTAGTCTGGTCCATTAACCGCGGGCAATTGGCCCCAGCAGTTAAAATCTTTGCGGTTGATCACGCCCTTGGCGCCCATGGACATGACAAAGTCGCGCTTGTCTTCATTGGAGATCACGCCGTTGGCGTTGGCGCCCGATACGGCGCAAAGCTGCGTGGCGAAAGAGCCAAGCCCGCCTGATGCTCCCCACACCAACACATTGTGTCCGGGGCGCAAGATGTGCGGGCGATGGCCGAAAAGCATGCGATAGGCTGTGGCGAGGGTCAGCGTATAACAGCCGCTTTCCTCCCAGGTGAGATGTTTCGGGCGCGGCATCAATTGTTGGGCCTGCACGCGGGCAAATTGCGCGAAAGAGCCGTCCGGCGTTTCATATCCCCAGATGCGCTGGGAAGGCGAGAACATCGGGTCGCCGCCATTGCATTCTTCGTCGTCGCCGTCGTCCTGATTGCAATGCACCACCACTTCGTCGCCGACCTTCCAGCGTTTGACCTTGGAGCCCACGGCCCAGACCACGCCCGACGCGTCCGACCCAGCGACATGAAAATCAGCTTTGTGAATATCAAAAGGTGAGACGGGTTCGCCCAGCGCCGCCCAGACGCCGTTATAATTGACGCCCGCAGCCATCACCAGAACCAGAACTTCATGACTATCAATTGAATGGGTCGGCACCACTTCCAGCTCCATGGCTTGTTCCGGCGCGCCGTGGCGCTCCTTGCGAATGGTCCAGGCGTACATATTGGCTGGAACATGACCTAGAGGAGGAATCTCGCCGACCTCATAGAGATCCTTCACGGTTTGGCTGGGGGGGTTGTCTTTTCGCTGAGCGGCGGCTTGGGCCATGGCGCGTTTCCCTCTTCAGGATGATTGCTGTGTTCTAACACAGGGTTTTTAAGCGAAGGAATGATTAGGCAAAAGGGCGTCAAGTTCAACCTATTTTTTGCGCCGCAACATAAAAAACCGTAGCTATACCGGGCTTGTTCTATCATTCCATCGACTTTATGGCGCAATGCGGTAATAATAGACACACAAGTCTGAAGATTAAGGAAAAAGTGATGGCGCATGCCCGAACGCCCCCTGAGGCCGACCCTTCCTCCCCACCACGGTCGCCGGACCGCCCCTGGATATTTCGTACATATGCGGGTCATTCGACCGCCGCGGCGTCGAATGCGCTTTATCGCAGTAATTTGTCAAAAGGGCAGACGGGTCTGTCGGTGGCGTTCGATCTGCCGACCCAAACCGGCTATGATTCGGATCATATTCTGGCCAAAGGCGAGGTCGGAAAAGTGGGCGTGCCCATAAGTCATTTGGGCGATATGAAGGCTCTGTTCGAGGGCATTCCGCTTGATCGCATGAACACCTCCATGACCATCAACGCCACGGCGCCGTGGCTGCTTGCGCTTTATATTGCCGCGGCGGAGGAGCAGGGCGTGGCGCCGGCAAAACTCCAAGGCACCACGCAAAACGATATCATCAAGGAATATCTGGCGCGCGGCACGTATATTTTTCCGCCAGAGCCCAGTATGCGACTGATCACCGATATGATCGAATATACGTATACGGAGATTCCAAAATGGAATCCCGTCAATGTGTGCTCCTACCATTTGCAGGAAGCGGGCGCCACGCCGGTGCAGGAATTGGCTTTTGCACTGGCCACCGCCATTGCCGTTCTGGACCGCCTCAAAGATGGCGGAAAGATTCCGCCAGAAGATTTCCCGCGTGTGGTGGGGCGGATCAGCTTTTTCGTGAACGCGGGCATACGCTTCATCACGGAGCTCAGCAAAATGCGCGCTTTTGCTGAGATGTGGGACGAGATCACGGCGACGCGCTACGGCGTTAAGGACCCAAAATTCCGGCGATTTCGCTATGGCGTTCAGGTGAACTCTTTGGGGCTGACAGAGCAGCAGCCGGAAAACAACGTTTACCGCATTTTGCTGGAAATGCTGGCGGTGGTTCTGTCGAAAAACGCACGCGCCCGCGCGGTGCAGCTCCCGGCTTGGAATGAAGCTTTGGGCCTGCCGCATAAATGGGATCAGCAATGGTCTTTGCGCATGCAGCAGATTATGGCCTTTGAAACGGACCTTCTCGAATATGGCGACATCTTCGATGGTTCGGTGGCGATCAAGGACAAGATGAATGCGCTAAAACGAGAGGCGTATGAAGAGTTGGCGCGCATTGAAGAAATGGGCGGCGTACTGGCGGGCGTTGAGAGCAGCTATATGAAAGGGCGACTTGTTGTTTCAAATGCGGAACGCCTGTTGGCAATCGAATCGGGCGCGCAAATCGTGGTCGGCGTGAACGCATATACGTCAACTGAACGCTCTCCCCTGGGGTCTGCGGGCGGGGATGCGGTGATGAGCGTTGGCGACGATGTGGAAGATGCGCAAATCGCAGCGCTCAAAGCGTGGCGCAAAGCCCGCGACCAAGCCGCTGCGGACAAGGCGTTGGCGGCGTTAAAG
>JAJFIM010000009.1 GCA_021774995.1 Alphaproteobacteria bacterium
TCCGTTTTTTTGTCCCGCCCGATAACCTCAGCGGTCAGTTCTTTTCCATCACTCAAAATCACCGTGATCTCATCCGCGCCGTCAATGACATGATAATTTGTGATCACCACCCCTTTGGGATCGATGATGAAACCTGACCCCAATGAGCGCACTTTACGCGGCGCGCGCTGTTGATTCTGCTCGTCAAAAAATTCCTTGAAGAAATCTTCAAACGGCGAGCCGGGCGGCAGTTCGGGCATCTTGAAATTGGGTTGTTGCTGTTTCTCCCCGACATTCTGGGACGTTGAAATATTCACCACCGCTGGCGATAAGCGCTCGACCAGATCGGCAAAACTATCAGGCGCCGAGCGGGCGGCCAAGGGCGCCGGCAACGCCAAAATCACAAAAGCTGTCAGCACTGCGATAAACGGGACGCCTTGCCTCAGGAACCAATGATTTTGACGAGAAGGGGAGAGGTCGTGCACGGGGGTAAACTCCTTATTAAATGGGATTATCTCTAATTCTAATCCTGTATGACGCATTGGGGAAGACGGCGCCCGCGCAGCCTTCCCAAGAACAGTCAAGGTGATGAACCTGCATTGTGGAGGAAATGAGGCGTAAACGGCCCGTATTCCGCCGCGTTCACGGGCTGCTTACCGGCCCAAAACCCGTCATCCCCGGACCAACCAAACAATTCCCAAACCGACAATGCACGCCCCTATCCCCGCTTTTTGCAAGGCTGCGGGCGGCAATTCCATCACCCGGACTAAGTAAGTCTGCACCACATTCGGAAATAAAGCGTATAGAGCGCCCTCAATGACTAAAACAAGACCAAGGGCAGCCAGAAAATCACTCATAACCGGCTAAAATCCAACCCCTCCATGAGAAAACCAATCAGTCCTCCCCAGGCGCATCCAGTGGCGCCAACTCATCTTCAGGCAGCGCCGCGGCGCTGGCTGCAAGAAAATCGATATCCGCCAAATCATAACCCCCCTCGGGACTACAGCGCGGATCATTTGATTTCACCGCAGCGCTTGTGCGGGCGCCCACATCAGTATTATCGGGACTTCCCACAGAATTTCCAAAAAACTGAAAGAATTTGGAATTCGGCGACAACACCATCATGGTGTCATCGCTGTTGAACGCTTTTTCATAGGCCTGCATGGAGCGATAAAAGGAAAAGAAATCCGGATCTGCGCCAAAGGCGCAGGCAAAAATAGCATTTCTAATAGCATCGCCTTCACCGCGTTTGATCTGCCCTTCTTCGCGGGCGCGCGCCAAAAGAACAGTTTTTGCCCGCTCGGCCTCGGCCTGGATCAACCGCGCTTTCTCTTCGCCTTCAGCTCGAAATTGCGAGGCTTGCTGTTGCCGCTCACTTCTCATGCGGTTGTAAATCGCCTCACTATTTGCCTGAGGCAAATCAACGCGGCGAATGCGAACATCTCGAATGACGATGCCAAGCCCCGCCGATTCCGCTTCGCGGTTGACGCCGTCTTCTATGACATTCATCAGATCCGCTCGCTGACCGGAAACAATATCAACTGATGATACGCCGCCAAGCACACGGCGCAGGTTTGAATTCAGAAATCTCGAGAGTCTTTGACGGGCATTTGCTTCATTGTTGACCGTCTGAAAATATTTCAAGGGATCAACGATCTGAAACCGCGCAAAAGCGTCAACGATATAGCGCTCCTGATCAGAGGCGATCACTTCTTCCGTGGGCAAATCAAGGTCAAGAAGACGCTTGTCAATATAGACAATGTTTTGAATAAAAGGAATTTTGGTTTTCAAACCAGGTTCCTTAATCACATCTTTGACTTCGCCAAATTGCAAGACGATTGCTTGCTCGGTCTGATGAACGGTGAAAAAAAACTGCATGCCCCCAATAGCCAGAACACCCACTATGATCAGGGAAAAGAGAACTTTCGGATTCATTATTTATCTCCCTTATTCATACGCTGATTCAACTCAGGCAAAGGCAGATAAGGAACCACGCCAGACCCCGCCTTGTCATCAATCAAAATTTTGTTTTTATCCTTCAACACGCGTTCCATGGTTTCCAAAAACATACGCTCGCGGGTGACGTCTTTTGCCTGCGTATATTCCTTGTAGATGGAATTAAACCGTGACGCCTCGCCATTGGCGTCAACCACCGTCTGAGCGCGATAGGCCTCTGCCTGCTGAATAGTCTGTTGCGCCTCGCCGCGGGCTTCAGGAACAATTTTATTGGCAAAGGCGCGCGCTTCATTGACTTTGCGATCCTGATCCTGCCGCGCCGCCACCACATCCCGAAAGGCGTCGATCACTTGATCAGGCGGATCGGCTTTTTGCAATTGCACCTGCGTGATCAAAATGCCCGTGCCGTAGGCGTCGACGGTTGTTTGAATCAAAGCCTGTGCGTCTTGTTCAACAATCTTCCGCCCTTCGGTGATGATCGGCTGCAGATCATTGCGTCCGATAACTTCGCGCATGGCGCTTTCGGCAACCGCTTTGACCGCCTGGTCCGGGTTTTGCACGTTAAAAAGATAGTCCGCCGCCCCGCTCGGCTTCACGCCTTCGCCCGTATCCAGTTCGGCCGGATT
>JAJFIM010000081.1 GCA_021774995.1 Alphaproteobacteria bacterium
TAAGCGAAAAAGCGGCCATGGCCTGCACCGCCGCCGTTGAAGAAGTGATTGATGAGCACTACGCCGCGCAGAGCAAAACATTTGCCCGGAGCGGAAATACGCAGTTTAAAAATATTGTAGATGATTTCCGTGCTGATGAAGAAGAACATCGCCAAACGGCCCTGGACAAAGGCGCCGAAGAGGCGCCCTTTTATGGCGCCATGACCCGCGCCATAAAAGCAGGGTGCCGCTTGGCGATAAAAACATCGGAAAAAATTTAAAAACCCGGTTTTAAGGCTCTAACTCGCTATCCCAATAAAGATAATCCTGCCAGCTTTCATGCAGATAGTTCGGTGGAAACCCGCGGCCATGACGATGCAGCTGATTCATATCAGGCCGGCGCGCTTTGATTGCCGGGTGCATATGGCATTTTTCCGGCATCTGGCCGCCCTTTTTAAGATTGCACCCCGCGCACGCCGTCACCACATTCTCCCATGTGGTTTTGCCGCCTTTCGAGCGTGGAATCACATGATCAAAAGTCAGATCGGCTCCCGACCCGCAATATTGGCAGGTGAATTTATCCCGCAGAAAAAGGTTGAACCGGGTGAATGCAGGACTGCGCTCATGAGAAACGAAGGCTTTTAACGAAACGACGCTGGGCAGTTTCATTTCGAAACTTGGACTGCGCACCACTTGATCATATTCAGAAACGATATTAACGCGGTCCATAAACACCGCTTTGATGGCGTCCTGCCATGACCAGAGGGACAAGGGAAAATAGCTCAAGGGACGATAATCCGCATTCAGCACAAGAGCGGGACAGGCATCGGGATGCCGGGCGCTTATGTTAATACTGACGTTCATCAACCACGTCTCCGGATAAGATTTTCCTCATCATTTCAAACGCGACCCCTCGCGTGCGGGATATGGCCCAAGTATGAACCAAGCATGACGGAGAAGTACAGCCCAGAAAGTATGACGAGAGTGTCGCAAAAAAGGTGCGTATATTTGGTTAACCCGTCAGATGGCGCGCCAGAAATTCCCCTCCCAACGCCAGCCCATCAGCGCCAATGGAATGGGGAATCCCTTGCGATACATGCCAACTCACATCAACCCCCGCCTCGCCTAATTGCGCGGCGGCGGAATGTAAAGCCTGCACGGGAATCATCGGATCCTGATCTCCGTGAATCAGCATCACAGGCGGTTTGACTTTTATATCCTCAGCCAACCGTTCAGGCGCGGCCAGCATCCCTGAATAGCCTAAGATACACGCCGGCGCGACAGCGCGCCGCAGCCCGACATGAAGGATCATCATCGTGCCTTGAGAAAACCCAACCAGCCCAAGATTCTCCGGCGCGACGCCATATTTTTCCAAAACCTCATCCAGATATTCATCCAGAACGGAAGCCGCCGCCACTACGCCCCGGTCCACGGCCGACCGGTCGGCATTGCTGATCGGAAACCATTGATAGCCGCCCGGCGCCATGGGAACCGGATCGGGGGCGTTGGGGGAAACGAATGCTGCGTCCGGGAGAGCGCGCCGCCAATGGGGAACCAATCCAATCAGATCATCTCCGTTCGACCCATACCCATGACACAGGACCACGAGTTGTTTTGCGGGGCCTTTGTTGATCGGGGCCACAGAGGGACCATCAAGTGTCGTCATGAATTCTCGTTCTCCTCATTTTGAGTAAAGACTGTTTGGCTTGTAACAAACTATGGGTAATGCGCCCTCTTTTAGTTTTGAGCGTCCAGCTGAGCGCGCCTTTTGAGTAAATTACTCTCGTGGAATTCGAGAATATCCGAACTCATCCCTTTTCGCGGCGCGACTTGCACGCCTAATTCCATCGTCACATCACTCGAAGGCTCGTAAACAGGCCAGAAAGGCCGCCCGCCACCATTGGGGTCTCCGGTCTTGGCAAAGCTCACCCAATAGCCGCGCACTAATTCTCCCATAGCAAGATCAGAATCGGTCAACGGAACCTCTCGCGGTCGTTGAAGCTCAGGCCGATCCCTCACCGAATCAAACAGGAAAGCGACTTCAGCGCCATGAGGCGCGCCGGGAATCTCTCCGCGTAAATTTTCCTGAACATAGGTATATCGGAATAGATAGGCCGGGGCGGAAACATGCGCCATTTGCTTGGCAAGATAGCGCGTAGATGTGAGAAACATGCCCTCGGCAAACCACCGCCGGGACATCTCAACGCGGGACAGGCCGTCGTAAACACTCAATTGCTCATCACTCAAACCGCTCAAAAACGCCTCAGCCAGAAATTCATGCAACTGCGGCGGACCAATTGCGATTTGATTCCACTCCCAAGAATTATTTCCCGCCAGATAGGGAACATTATGTTGTTTTCCCTTTGAAAAAAGAACGGCAATGCTGTCTGGAATCACGATGCCGTCAACAACAGGGTTCAACGTATCGGGGGCGCGAAGCTGATAAGCCAGAATATCTTCCACGGGCAAGGCGCGCATCGCGGCTGCAATATCCTGGTCTTCTCCCTCAATCTTAAAGTGGCGCGCAAATTTCTCGCCCAGACCCTCCATGGACTGCTCCACGCCTCCGGGCAGACCCCGCTTCGACAAGAACCGGGTGTGATCGACGCCAACGGCGCTGCCTTGCGCAATGGCTTTGTGAAACAACCCTTTTGAAGAAGGCGAGACCATCAGCGCGTTGACCGACACCCCGCCGGCGGAATGCCCAAAAATAGTGACGTTGTCAGGATCGCCGCCAAATTCTTTTATATTGCGCTTGACCCATTCCAGCGCCGCCACCTGATCCATCAATCCGTAATTGGCTAATGGTTCTTGCCCTTGCAGACGCGACATGGCCGGATGCGCGAACCGTCCAAGAAAGCCAATACGATAATTGATGGTCACCAATACGACGCCCTCATTGGCAAGCGCCGCGCCGTCATAGACGGGGTATGACCCGGCGCCTGCGCGATAATTACCGCCATGTATATAGACCATCACCGGAAACGGTTCCGGCCCTTGGGCCAGAGGCGCCCAGATATTGAGCGTGAGGCAGTCTTCACTCATCGTCTGCTCGGCGATAGTCTCCTTGAGCCAAGCGGGTGTTGTCGACTTGACGTTTTGCGGGCACACCGGACCAAATTTGGTTGCTTGCCGAACGCCTTCCCATTTTGCGCCGGGTTCGGGCGGACGCCACCTCAAGACCCCGAGAGGCGGCGCCGCATAAGGAATGCCGCGATAAACAGTCAGAGCGCCTTCAACAACGCCAAAAACCCGGCCATTCTCAGTGGCCACGGAACCATCCTCTGGCGAACACCCAAAAACCGCCAGAGCGCCGAGCAATACAGCGCCAAATTTTGCTATATCTCTCAGTACAGTGAGTGTTTTATGCATAATAACTTCTCCACTAAAATTCTCATCCTATTGCCAAAGAGGGCGCGCTTTGATGTGCCGGTAATAAGTCCATAACATGAGCGCCGCTACGCCGCGCAGCGGTCGCCAAGGCTCAGCCAACTTATCCATTTGCTTGGGGTCGGGCCGCCTTTTCAACCCTTTTAAATCATGCACCGCCGCCTGCACGGCAATGTCGCCCGCAGGCCACACATCGGCGCGCCCAAGGCAAAAAAGCAAATAAATTTCAGCCGTCCACCGGCCAATACCCGTGACGGATTGAAGCGCGGTCATGGCGGCTTCATCGCT
>JAJFIM010000082.1 GCA_021774995.1 Alphaproteobacteria bacterium
GCCGCCCGCCGCGCCCGCTGTTTTATGGGCCGGATCGTTGATCCACGCGAAAGGATAAAGTTTTTGAAAAAAGAAAATAAAGGCGGGGATCAACAGACCGCCCCAAAACCCGCGCGCGTCAAGCAGCGCCATCAGTGAGACAAGGCTGAGAGCCTCATCTTCCGCCTTGGCGACAATCTGTTTCAGCGTATCGGCCTCATAAAGAATGTCGGCGTCGGTGAAGAGAATATAATCGGCCTCCGGCATGATCTCATTGACCAGCCCGAGCCCGTGATTGAGCGCCCACAGTTTTCCCGTCCATCCTTTTTGCAAAGGCGGCGACGTCGTGATTGTCAGCGCGCGCCCCCCACTCTGCGCCGCTGCGCGCGCGATGTCGGACGTGCCGTCTGCGCTGCGGTCGTCAACGAGAAACACATGGTAGGACCCTGGGTAATTCATAGCCATATGCGCGCCGATCACGCGGCCAATCACGCTGGATTCGTTGCGCGCCGGAATCACCGCCGCGACGCTGGGCCAGTGGCTGCGGGCGCTTTGCGGCGTCAAAAGCTGATCGGCGCGCCAAAACCCGCCGCGGGCGCTCAGCAAATACGCCCACGCGCCCAGCGCGCCAAAACCCGCAATCCACAATACCATTGTCATTCAACGCTTCCCGCATACGAAGCGCGCACATTATCACTCCGCCATAAGACTGGCTATGGGGGGGATGGCGCCGGGAGCCGGTGGGATGGTAGGTTGGGGCCTCGCGAAAAACAATCGTCTCGGGATTTAAGTGGGATCTTGAAAGCATGTCATCAGTGACGCAATCAGACGCATCCGAAAAAGCGCCCCGCCCGCGCACAGGCGCAGGGCCGGAAACGCCGTCGGGCAAAGGAGCGGGGGATGAAAACTTTCCCGTGGGCTCTTTCCTGCTGCCCGCCGCTTTGCGCCCGCATGTGGCGGCGTTTTACGCGTTCGCCCGCGCCGCCGACGACATTGCCGACAACAGCGCGCTGGCGCCTCAGGACAAGATCAACCGGTTGAATGGACTGGAGGACGCACTCACGGGCAAGTCGCCCTTAGAGGCGGGGTATGAAAAAGCTCATCTGCTGCGCCTCAGTCTGGACGCCACCGGCGTCACGCCGCGGCACGCCCTTGATCTGCTGGCCGCTTTCCGGCAAGACGCGGTTAAGTCCCGCTATGACGATTGGCAAGACCTGCTGGATTATTGCGAGCTGTCCGCCAATCCCGTGGGACGGTTTCTGCTCGATCTGCACGGCGAAGACAAAAAGGAATATGCCCGCTCAGACGCTCTGTGTACGGCTCTTCAAATCATTAATCATTGCCAGGATTGCGGCAACGATTACCGCGATATGGACAGGGTCTATATTCCGCAAGACATGATGGCGGCGCAAAATGTCAGCGCGGCTGATCTTAGCGCGCCCCGCCTCAATCATGGTATGCGCGCCGTGCTTGATCTCATTCTGGCGCGCGTCGACGATATGAATGAGAACGCCGCGCGGCTGCCGGGGGTTTTGCGCAATCGGCGCCTCGCCATGGAATCGGCTGTGATCGCGCGCCTTGCCCGGCGCCTGACACAGCGCCTCAAAGCAGGCGACCCCCTGGCCGCCCGAATCGCGCTTTCCAAAACCGATTTTGCGCTGGCCGGCATGGGCGGCGCGCTCGCCGGTTTTTTCCAAGCGCGGCGCGGAGTTTCAAAAACCAATCCAGATGCTTTGGCCTTGGCGCACGCCAAAGCAGTGGTCGTCCGCTCCGGCACGTCCTTTACCCTTGGCATGCGGGTCCTGCCACGGCGGCGGCGGGACGCCATGTACGCCATATACGCTTTTTGCCGGGAGATTGACGATATCGCCGATGAACCGGGAGCGCGCGAAGACAAACTGGCGGCGTTGGAAGGCTGGCGCGCGGAGATCGGCCGGATCTATCAGGGCCGTCCCGTCAAACCCACAGGCCGGGCGCTGGCCATTGCGTTAAAGCGGTTTGATCTGCCGCGAAAAGAATTCCTTATGCTGATCGAGGGCATGGAAATGGACGCCGAAGGCCCCTACCACCCGCAAAATCTGGACGAATTGCTGGATTATTGCCGCCGGGTGGCGGGTGGGGTCGGTCTGTTGTCCATGCCGGTTTTCGGCGCGGCCCCCGGCAAAGCTTCCGACGATTTCGCCATCAACCTGGCCAACGCCCTGCAACTCACCAATATTTTACGCGACATCGGCGAAGACGCGGGCCTTGGGCGGCTTTATTTTCCGCGCGATCTTTTGACAAAATACGGGCTGCCCACAAGCGATCCGCAAGAGGTTATCGCACATAAAGAATTGGCAAGCGCGGCGCGCGAATTGGGGGGCCTGGCGCGAAATTATTTCCGGCAAGCGCAGGCGGCGTTAAAAAAACTTGAGCGCAAGCATGTGCGCCCGGCTCTGTTGATGATGGGCGTTTACGAAGCCTATCTGAACAAAATGGAAGCCCGCGGCTGGGACAAAGCGCTTGAGCCCGTCACGCTGACCAAAGGGCAAAAGCTCATGGCGGCTTTGCGCGCCTGGCTTAACCCCTCCCACTCAATTTAAAGAAGAGGACGCCGCGCCTTTGCCTCTTGTTCATATTATCGGCGCCGGATTGGCCGGATTGGCCGCTGCCACAAAATTGCGCACCCAGGGAATTGCCGTTCAGGTCTATGAATCCGCGGCACGCGCCGGGGGGCGCTGCCGTTCCTATGTCGATCAAGCCCTCGGCCAGCAGATAGATAACGGGAACCACCTGTTGATGAGCGGCAATCACGCGGCGCTCAGCTATCTGAAGGATATCGGCGCGCACGGC
>JAJFIM010000083.1 GCA_021774995.1 Alphaproteobacteria bacterium
AAGCTTTGAGGGATTAATATGGTCTCGCGGCGCGACCGGTCGTAATTCAATGGGCCGCTCGCGCGACCACCACCGGGCCATATCCACCGGTAATTTATCGGCGATTTCTGCGCGCAGCTCCTGCATACTTTTTAAACTCTCCGGGGGAGGCGTCTCGGGCATTTCAATTTGGTGGTCAAATCCGTCTTCATCCCGGTGAAAAGAGGCTGACATATTAAAAATAGGACGGCCATGCTGGATCGCCACGACGCGGCGCGTGATGAAGCTGCGCCCATCGCGCGCCCGCTCAACTTCATAAAGGATAGGAATTTTCGGGTCCCCAGGGCGCAGGAAATAGGCATGGAGAGAATGTACTTTATTCTTGTCATCAACCGTACGCGTGGCGGCGACAAGGGCTTGGCCCAGCACTTGGCCGCCGAACACGCGCTGCCAGGAATCGGCTGGGGAAACCCCGCGGAAAATATTCACTTCGATGGGTTCTAAATCCAGAAGTTCCAGTAATTGATCAACTGCGGCGCCCATTCGTCATGTCTCCAAATAGTAGGGGTGGTGTGGAGCGGCCCGCGTCCACATATGGCCAAGTCGCTTTTAACTTTAAAATACAGGTGTTAAAACAATCACTTAAATGTTCATTTTGACCAATTAGGTGCGTGTTGGGAAGGTCAATCTGTCTCACTGCTGAGAGTCGTCTTGGCAAGGCCGATGCCCTATAGTTTGCAAAATTCTCGACTGGCGGCAAAACATAGTATGTCACAAAACTCCCCACAAAAAATCTGTTTCGCCACGCACAATCTCAGCAAAGTTTATATCACCGGCGACATTGAAGTTCACGCATTAAGAAATGTGACGCTTGAAATATTTGATGGCGAAAGCGTGGTGCTGTTGGGGCCATCGGGCAGCGGGAAATCAACACTTCTTAATATATTGGGCGGTATTGACCGCCCGTCCAGCGGCCGAGTTAATTTTCGAGGCCGTGATCTGACCGCCTGCACGGAAAGTGAACTCACCCAGTTCAGGCGTCAAAATGTGGGATTTGTGTTTCAGTTCTACAATCTCATCCCGAGCCTGACCGCACGGGAAAATGTTGAGATAGTTACTGAAATTTCTGACTATCCCATGCTGGCGGAAGAGGCTTTGCATTTGGTCGGATTGTCAGAGCGCATCGATCATTTCCCGGCGCAGCTATCGGGCGGCGAGCAACAGAGGGTCGCTATCGCCCGGGCGATTGCAAAGCGGCCGGGCGTTTTGCTTTGTGATGAGCCCACCGGCGCTTTGGACAGCAAAACAGGCGTGGGGGTGCTGGATGCGATCGCCAGAGTTGGCGCGGAACTCGGCACAACGGTCGCTATTATCACGCACAACGCCGTTATCGCGGATATGGCCGACAGGGTTATGTCATTCGCCGATGGCCATGTTGTCGGCATCAAGAAAAATACGGTGCGGGCGCCGGCCCTGGGGCTTCAATGGTGATGCGACTGGCCCCTCTCGACCGGAAGCTGTTCAGGGATCTGTGGCGCCTGAAAGGACAGGCTTTTGCCATAGCGATGGTCATAGGTTGCGGCGTGGCGACGGTAATTTTGATGTTCGGCACGTTGGAATCGCTCGACGCAACGCGCCAGGCCTATTACGAGCGCTATCGCTTTGCTGATATTTTTGCGCCCCTTAAGAGGGCTCCCGACTATCGGGCGGCTGATATCGCCAAGATTCCCGGCGTCGCCGCGGTGTCCACACGGATTGCGATGAATGTGACTTTGGACATCCCCGGGATGATTGAACCGGCGCTGGGCAGACTTATATCACTGCCGGAAAATGGCCAAAACGCTCTTAATCAGATTGCGCTGCGCAAGGGCCGTTGGGTCAGCGCGGCCCATGCAGACGGCGTAATCGTGAGCGAAAATTTAGCCGTCGCTCATGGTTTTAAACCTGGCGATAGGTTGAGCGCGACGATCAACGGTAAGAAGCGCTCCCTCGATATTGTCGGGATCGCCCTGTCGCCAGAATTTATTTACACCATAGGGCCAGGACAAATTATGCCCGATGACCGGACATTCGGGATCATCTGGATGGGCAAGCGCGCTCTTGGGGCGGCGTTTGACCTTGAAGGAGCTTTCAATGATGTCAGTGTGAGCCTATTGCGCAGCGCCTCTGAGTCCGCCGTGATAGAGCGCCTCGACGCACTGCTAAGCCCTTATGGCGGCGTGGGCGCCTATGGCCGCGGCGATCAAGTCTCGGCAACTTTTGTCAGCAATGAAATCAAGCAATTGGAATCAATGGGTAATTTAATTGCGCCGGTATTTCTGGCCGTCGCCGCTTTTCTACTTCATATCGTCGTGTCGCGGCTGATCGACACGGAACGGGAATTAATCGGCTTGCTCAAAGCATTTGGGTATACGAAATGGGAGGTAGGCCGCCATTATCTTGAATTCGTCCTGGTACTGACGCTGTTCGGCATCGCTGTTGGAATCACGCTGGGGGTTTGGATGGGGCGGGGCCTCACGAATTTATATGGCGATTTTTTTCGTTTTCCGTTTCTTTATTACCGGCTGGATATTGCCGTCATGGCGTGGGCGTCGCTTGTCGCGCTTGCCTCAAGCGTTTTGGGAACGCTTTATGCGGTGGGCCGATCCGTTAAATTGGAGCCGGCGGTGGCTATGCGCCCTGCGCTTCCCGTGATCTATCGCAGATCACTGCTGGAAAATTTGAATATTCTAAGCAGGATCAGCGCGCCTTCGCGCATGATTTGGCGTCATTTTATTAGGTGGCCCGCCCGGACGGGCCTCACCATATTAGGGCTTTCCTTGTCGGTGGCCCTAATGATCATGACGCTCTTTCCGCTGGACGCCATCGATTTTATGATTGAAACGACTTACTTTAAATCGCAAAGGCAAGATGCCGAAGTGACTTTCAATGAGCCGCTCAACAGTATCGCCTTGAACGACGTGGCTGTGATGCCGGGCGTTCTTGCCGCCGAGCCTTTCAGATATGCCCCCGTCAAATTGCATGCGGGGCATTTGACCGAGCGCGTTGGTCTAACAGGTCTTTACCCAGATACAAGGATCAGCCAATTACTGGACTCCGACCTCAATCCAATCAGCGTTCCGCCGGAGGGCGTGACGCTGTCGAGCTATTTGGCGAAGAGATTGCGCGTGACAAAT
>JAJFIM010000084.1 GCA_021774995.1 Alphaproteobacteria bacterium
TGCGCCCGATTCAGTCTCCAAAACGCGGTTTGCAACGGCCAGATCGCGAGGGTCGGGCGCCTCATGATGTGGACCTTTATTGGCTAATCTATCACCCTTATTCAACTGTTCCGCCTTTCGGACTCAACTCCACGACGCACTCCAAGAACCCATGCGGCCCTTAAGTATGCGGGCATCAAGCTTTCCGGTCAATAAAGCGCCAAAAAATGAGCTTCTTCCGCCGCCCCATGCGTCCGAACTCAATGAGCAAAGATGTCCGTTTCAGCCCACCCGGCCAAATCCAAACGGGCGCGCACAGGTAGGAACGTGAACGCCGCCTGAGCCAAAAGATGTCGATCTTCACGAACGAGCATCGCATCCAGTTTTTCCCTCAATGCATGCAAATACAACACGTCGGAAGCGGCATAATTTACTTGCGCGTCGCTGAGGGCGTCAGCCCCCCAATCGGAACTTTGCTGCTGTTTTGAGATATCCACGCCCAGCAATTCTTTACACAGATCCTTTAATCCGTGACGATCCGTGTAAGTGCGCGCCAGTTTAGAGGCTATCTTGGTGCAATAGACCGGGCTCGCCTCAATATCCAGATAACGCTCTAAGATCGCCAGATCGAACCGGGCAAAATGGAAAATTTTGGTAATTTGATGATCACCAAGTAAGGTTTTCAACCGTGGACAGTCATAGGTCGATCTGTCGACCTGAACCACATGCGCATCGCCATCGCCTGCGGACAATTGCACCACGCAGAGAGGGTCTCTGTGCGGGTTTAAACCCATGGCTTCCGTATCAATCGCCACGCTTGATCCAAAATCAAGTCCGTCCGGCAAATCGCCCCTATGATGCTGCACTGTCATTGTTTTCTTTTCAAGTAACCTTTTTGCGGTTCGTCTTAAAACAATAAGCGAAATAGAAATGGTGCCCAGGAGAAGACTCGAACTTCCACGACCTTGCGGCCACTGGCACCTGAAGCCAGCGCGTCTACCAATTCCGCCACCTGGGCACGGGCTGTCTGACTATCGCTCCACTTGCCTCTTGTCAACGATAAGCGCCGCAGAGACAAGCGGTAAGATCGCTATCAGGTCTTCCTTTCCACCAAAGGAAGAAGTATCAAGAGGTTCTGAAACAAATATTTCAGACCTAAATGTCAGGAGACTCTCATGGCGGTGAAATTGGTCACAGTGTTCGGCGGTTCGGGTTTTTTGGGGCGTCATGTGGTGCAGGTCCTCGCGCGTCAGAATTATAGAATCCGGGTTGCTGTGCGCCGCCCGCATTTGGCGGCGCATCTTGGCCCCTTAGGCGATGTGGGCCAGATTCAGGTTGTGCAAGCAAATATCCGTCATGAGGCATCGATGGCCAACGCACTTAAGGGCGCCCACATGGCCGTCAATCTTGTCGGCATACTCAATGAAACGGGCCGCCAGAAATTCGACGCCGTTCATGTCAAAGGACCCATGCTTCTTGCGCAGGCGGCGCAAAACATGGGTGTGCGCCAACTCATTCATGTGTCGGCTCTGGGGGCTGGCTTAAACGCGCCTTCTAAATATGCGCGCAGTAAAGCCAAAGGCGAAGAGGTGGTTCGCGATACTTTTCCCCATGCTGTGATCGTGCGGCCTTCAGCAGTGTTCGGGGAGGAAGATAACTTTTTCAATAAATTTGCGGCGCTTGCGCGGCTGTCTCCCTGCTTGCCTCTCATTGGTGGTGGAACCACGCGTTTCCAGCCGGTTTATGCTGGAGATGTAGCAGAAGCAATTGAGCAGATCTTGGCGGAAACATCAGAGGGCCCATTTCTCTACGAGCTGGGTGGCCCGGCTGTCTACACGTTTAAGGAACTCATGAATTTCGTGTGCGAAACCACCGGGCGCCGACGCGCACTCGTCCCCATCCCCTTTCCATTAGCTAAGTTTCAAGCGTTTTTTCTGGGTCTGGCCCCCTACCCGCTTTTGACCATGGATCAGGTTGACATACTGAAACAGGACAACGTGGTGCGAAGCGCTTCAGCGGGCGTATTAACAGACTTGGGGATCGCGCCCGCCAGCATAGAGACGCGCGTTCCATCTTATCTCGCGCGCTTTCGGCGGCATGGCCAATATGAGCAAACCTATGCTCATTAATACGCATAAACGTATATCAGGAGTCCAATGCCTAATGCGAAGCGGTATATGACAAAAGGCAAGAGACTCATCCGTCTCAGTAAATTCATAAATACCGAAATGGACAGCAGGGCCGAGATAAAAGACAACGCAGAAGCGATCAATGCGTCTTGCAGTAATACCACATTACCTGACTTCATGACTTCATAGCCCGCCACCAGGGCGAAAATTGATATGGTGGGTAACGCCAGTAACATCGAAAAATGAGCCGCTTCCCGGCGCCCGAAACCCATCGCGCGCGCCGCCGTAATGGTCACACCGGACCGGCTCGCACCGGGGAAAAGCGCCAGACATTGGGCAAGTCCAATCCAGAGCGCGCCCTTATGCGTAAGATCCGGAATCATGCGCTCCATGGCGCCCTTGGCGTCAGCGGCATAGAGGACCCCGCCAAAAATAAGCGTCATCCATCCAATGACCTCAGCACTGCGAACTTCTTCAGCCAATCCGGTGATTTTAAAGACAGCTCCTGCTACCAAGACGGGTATTGTTGCGATTATGAGCTGAATTAGAAGTTTTGATTCTGAGCTGTCGCGCCTACTCACGAGATGTCCCACGCCAGAGAATAAGGAGGCCATGTCTCGTTTGAAATAAATCACGACCGCCCCGAGCGAACCTCCATGAACCGCCAAATCAATCAAAGGCCCTTGGTCCGCCCAATTGGTAAATTCTGGAAGCAAGATTAGATGCGCGGAGGAACTGACGGGTAAAAACTCAGTCAGCCCCTGAATAAGAGCCAGTACAATAAGTTGCTCGATCGACATAGTGGTTTCCCCTAATGGCCGTGTGTCGAAAAGATCAAACTGCGCGCAATTTTAGTTCCATTATGGTACTATTGTAATAATATATCGCGGTGATTCCACAACAGACATAAGAAAAATGCTATTTCTCAAAAGTTATATGTCAATAATAGTGACATATTTGGCAATTTTCCATGGATTCATCTCAGCTTTTCCATTATAGAAACCTTCTAGGAGATGCATCTCCTACATATCACACGTACCTACTCACGGGTTATTGTCCCACTCAACATAACCCGCGAGTCTTTAACAGATTCTGAGGCATCCAAAAACGCCTGCGCGAGTCCCTATGACTGGTCCTTAGAGCGTTTTACGCTTTCCTAAACAAAAAGGCTCTCGTCCCAAGAATGAGAGGAATGTAGCGAGCATGACGCAAAATATGCTGAAATTTGTCTCCGTGAACCGGCAAATGCCGGACAAAAGAGAGGCTGACAAGCGCGCCAAGGATTTCCATGAGATCTATGCCGAGTACATCGCGGATAAGGCCAAAGAGCAAGCCAGCCGTTGTTCGCAATGCGGCATTCCATTCTGTCAAGTTCATTGCCCCCTCCACAACAACATTCCCGACTGGCTATTGCTGACGGCCGAAGGACGCCTGAGGGAAGCCTATGAGCTCAGCCAAGCCACCAATAATATGCCCGAAGTGTGTGGCCGCATATGCCCGCAAGACAGACTGTGCGAAGGCAACTGCGTTATCGAGCAATCAGGCCACGGCACGGTCACGATAGGATCAATAGAAAAGTATTTAACCGACACGGCTTGGAAAGAAGGTTGGGTCACCCCGTTTAAGATCCCCCGTGAGCGGGATCAATCGGTTGGAATTATCGGCGCCGGGCCGGGCGGTCTTGCTGCGGGTGAAGAATTGCGCCGCAAAGGCTACCGCGTGTACATTTATGACAGATATGACAGGGTCGGCGGTTTACTTGTTTACGGCATACCTGATTTCAAACTGGAAAAGGATATTGTGGCGCGCCGGGCGAAGCGGCTTCAGGAATGCGGTATTGAATTTCACCTCAATTTTGAAGTCGGTCGCGATGCATCTTTGGAAGAATTGCGCAGCAGACATGACGCCATCGTGATCGCCACAGGCGTCTACGGCCCCCGCGATCTGGCCCTGCCGGGCGCGGGATTGAACGGCATTTATAACGCCATGGATTATCTGACGGCTTCCAACCGGCACTGACTGGGCGACACAGTGCCGGCGTATGATGACGGCACTCTGAACGCGGCCGGCAAAAACGTTGTGGTGATCGGCGGCGGCGATACGGCCATGGATTGTGTCAGGACCGCCATTCGCCAGAACGCAAAGTCGGTCAAATGCATCTATCGAAGAGACCGGGAGAACATGCCAGGCTCTTTGCGCGAAGTCACCCATGCTGAAGAAGAAGGGGTTGATTTTATCTGGCTGGCGGGCCCCCGCGCGCTTCTCAGTGACGGTACAACTAAGGGCGTTGGCCATGTGGCGTCTCTGCGCGCCACCCGCATGCGACTTGGCCTGCCGGATTCATCGGGACGCCAAGCCCCGGAAGTGATGGCCGATTCCGAATTCACGCTTAAAGCAGACCTTGTCATCAAAGCGCTGGGCTTCGACCCGGAAGATATCCCCTCGCTGTTCAACGCGCCTGATCTGAAAGTCAGTCGCTGGGGAACCATCAGCACGGATTTCAACACACAAATGACGAATATGGATGGCGTTTTTGCAGTGGGAGACATTGTGCGTGGCGCGTCCCTTGTTGTCTGGGCCATCAGAGATGGTCGTGACGCCGCCAAATCTATAGAGACTTACCTAGAATCAAAAATCGCAAGAGACGCGCCTAACAGCCAGGAAAATATTCCTGCACCGGCCGAAGCCTTTTGCACGTGAGACGAAAACCCATGACAAATGACACCCAAACGGCGGAAGCCGAAATCGCGCAATATAAGAAAAATGCGGAAAAGCTTGAGCGCCATCATACCTATTCACCCGCTTTTGAGCATGACGCGTGCGGCGTCGGCCTGGTGGCGGCGATTGACGGCAAACCCAGGCGTGAAGTGGTAACCGCCGCCATCGACGCTCTGAAAGCGGTGTGGCATCGCGGCGCCGTGGATGCGGATGGCAAGACAGGTGACGGCGCGGGCATTCATCTGGACGTCCCCCAGGATTTTTTCCACGAACAAGTCGCGCGTACGGGCCATGAACTGGGCAACAAGCCGATAGGCATTGGCATGATCTTCCTGCCCCGGACGGATTATGGCGCACAGGAAGCCTGCCGAACCATTGTTGAAATGGAAATCTTACGCTTTGGCTATTATATTTATGGCTGGCGTCAAGTGCCGGTGAACATTGATGTTATCGGCGCCAAGGCAAACGCCACCAGGCCTGAGATCGAACAGATCATGTTTGAGAACCCCAACCGGGGAAGCCCCGGAGACTTAGAGAGAGAACTCTACCTCATCCGCCGACGGATCGAAAAACGCGTACAAGAAGCCAATATCAGTGATTTTTATATCTGCTCTTTGTCGACCGGATCTGTTGTTTACAAAGGTATGTTTCTAGCCGAACAACTTTCAATCTTTTATCCAGATTTACAGGATGAGCGGTTCACATCAACAGTCGCTCTTTTTCACCAGCGTTATTCCACCAATACGTTCCCTCAATGGTGGCTGGCGCAACCCTTTCGCATGCTGGCGCATAACGGGGAAATCAACACCATCCGGGGCAATGCAAACTGGATGAAAAGCCACGAAATTCGTATGGCAACAGAAGCTTTTGGCGAGCATGGGCAGGACATCAAGCCGATCATACAATTGGGCAGTTCCGACTCGGCGGCGCTTGATATGGTATGCGAAGTATTGGTGCGCGCCGGGCGCACCTTGCCCATGGCAAAAACATTATTGATTCCCAAAGCGTGGTCAAAACGGGCGACCAGAATGCCCGAAGCGCACCGGGCTATGTATGCCTATTCTAATTCGGTGATGGAGCCCTGGGATGGACCGGCGGCGATTGCCGCCACCGATGGCCGCTGGGTCATCGCCGGTATGGATCGTAACGGTTTGCGCCCCATGCGCTATTCCCTCACTGACACTGGGCTTCTTCTGGTCGGATCAGAGACCGGCATGGTGCCCCTGGAAGAAGATCACATCGCCGAGAAAGGGCGCCTCGGCCCTGGACAGATGATCGGCATCGACCTCAAAGCAGGTAAATTCTATCACGACCATGAGATTAAAGACCTTCTTGCCGCTTCGCAGCCCTTTGAAGAGTGGGTGCGGAATATCACAGCCCTGGATGAAGAAATTCATCCCAACGACGAGCCGCGTCTTTTCGACAAGGGTGAATTACGCAAGCGTCAACTGGCCGCTGGTTTCTCCATTGAAGACATGGAGCTCATTTTACACCCCATTGTGGAAGACGGCAAAGAAACATTAGGCTCCATGGGGGACGACACCCCGCTGGCCGTACTTTCAAAACTATACCGGCCCTTGCCGCATTTCTTTCGGCAAAATTTTAGTCAAGTGACCAATCCTCCAATTGACAGTCTCCGCGAACACCGGGTGATGAGTTTGAAAACGCGGTTTGGCAATCTTGGAAATGTGCTGGCTGAAGATTCATCGCAGACGGACGTGTTCACACTCGATAGTCCGCTCCTGACGAATGGCAGTTTTGCAAAGATGAAGGCCTATTTCGGCGAAACCGCATATGAACTGGATTGCACGTTAAAACTGGATGAACGGGGCGAACTGAATGAAACGGCTCTGCGCGATGGGCTGGAGCAGATCAAACTGGAAGCGGAAGACGTAATTCGACAAGGGTTCAGCCACCTTATCTTAACGGATGAGAAAAGTGGCCCTCATAACATTCCTATGCCAATGACGTTGGCCGTGGGCGGCGTGCATACGCATCTGGTCGAACAGGGTTTGCGCACATACACATCGATCAATGTCCGGTCAGCTGAATGTCTTGATACGCACTATTTTTCCGTATTGATTGGCGTTGGCGCCACAACGGTGAATCCATACTTGGTTCTTGAATGCATAGCTGACCGCCATGAACGAGGTCTTTTTGGCAAAATGACGCTCAAAGAATGCGTCGTGAATTATTGCAAAGCAATCGATTTGGGGATTCTCAAAATCATGTCCAAGATGGGCATATCCGTAATTTCGTCATATCGGGGGGGATATAATTTTGAAGCCTTGGGACTTAGCCGCGCTTTGGTTTCAGAATTTTTTCCGGGCATGCCCAGCCGAATTTCAGGCATCGGACTTGCCGGTATTCAGAAAAAACTCGCCAGCCTTCACGCTCGCACATTTAACGAAAGCGTGACAACATTACCGATCGGCGGCTTTTACCGCTATCGGCGAAATGGGGAAAGTCACAGCCTGGAAGGTCAGCTTGTTCACCTTTTGCAACATGCCTGCGACACGGACAGTTTTGCAACCTATAAAAAGTACACGCATGCGCTGGGTCATCAGCCGCCCATCGCCATTCGGGATCTTCTGGATTTCAAAGATCATAATACTCCAGCGGCACTGGGTGAAGTTGAATCCATAAACGAAATCCGAAAGAGATTCGTTACTCCCGGCATGTCACTGGGCGCATTGTCTCCTGAAGCGCATGGTACACTCAACATTGCTATGAACCGCATCGGCGCTAAATCGGTGTCTGGAGAAGGGGGAGAGGATTCAGCGCGTTACACGCCGCTCCCTAATGGCGACAATCCCAATTCGGCGATCAAGCAAGTGGCCAGCGGCAGATTCGGCGTGACCGCCGAGTATCTCAATCAATGCCGCGAAATTGAAATCAAAGTGGCCCAAGGCGCAAAGCCCGGCGAAGGCGGGCAATTACCGGCGTTCAAGGTCACTGAGTTGATTGCAAGGCTGCGCCACGCCACGCCGGGCGTCATGCTGATTTCACCGCCTCCCCATCACGATATATATTCTATCGAAGATCTGGCGCAGCTCATCTATGACCTGAAACAAATCAACCCCGTCGCCAAAGTCTGCGTCAAGCTGGTCGCTTCCTCCGGAATCGGCACCATCGCCGCCGGCGTTGCCAAGGCCAAAGCCGATGTGATTCTAATTGCCGGGCATTGCGGCGGCACCGGCGCCAGTCCGCAAACCAGCATTAAATACGCCGGTATCCCCTGGGAGATGGGCCTCACGGAAGTCAATCAGGTTTTGACGCTGAATAATTTGCGCCACCGCGTTACTTTGCGCACTGATGGCGGCATTCGTACGGGTCGCGATGTTGTGATGGCCGCGATGATGGGGGCGGAAGAATTTGGCATCGGCACGGCGTCTCTGGTGGCCATGGGCTGCATCATGGTGCGCCAATGCCATTCCAACACCTGCCCTGTCGGGGTGTGTACCCAAGATGAAAAACTGCGGGAGCGGTTTACCGGAACAGCCGACAAAGTCGTAAATCTGTTCAGCTTTATGGCCGAAGAAGTACGGGAAATATTGGCCTCTCTTGGATTTCGCTCGCTTAATGAAATCATTGGCCGCACTGATCTTCTGGTCCAGGTCAGCCGTGGCGCGGCCCATCTTGACGATCTCGATCTCAACCCTCTGCTGGTGCAGGCGGACGGAGCGCAAGCGCGCTATTGTACAAATGAAGGGCGGACGGAAGTCAGCGATACGCTCGACGCGCAAATGGTCCTTGATGCTCAGCCCCTTTTGGATATGGGTGAGAAAATGCAGCTCACCTATACCGTGCGCAACACGCAGCGCGCGATCGGGGCGCGGATTTCATCTCATATTGTCCGCAAATACGGCATGTTCGGTTTAAGGCCCGGTCATCTGGCCGTGCGGCTGCGCGGTTCCGCCGGTCAGTCTCTGGGCGCCTTTGGGGTTCAGGGACTCAAACTCGAAGTGTTCGGTGACGCCAATGATTATGTGGGCAAAGGTCTCTCCGGCGCCACAATTATTGTGCGCCCGATGACTTCCAGCAAACTGATAACCAATCAAAACACCATTATCGGCAACACCGTGCTGTATGGAGCGACCAGCGGAAAATTGTTCGCAGCGGGACAGGCGGGCGAGCGCTTTGCCGTGCGCAATTCGGGCGCCGATGTTGTGGTGGAGGGCTGCGGTTCTAACGGTTGCGAATATATGACAGGCGGCACCGCTGTTATTTTAGGCTCTGTAGGTGATAATTTCGGCGCGGGCATGACAGGCGGTATGGCCTTTATCTATGACCCCGATAACACGCTAACCGAAAAAATAAACGATGACACGGTTTTGTGGCAACGCATTCAATCTTCTTACTGGGATACTGTAGTACGCGAACTGGTGCGCGAACATGTGCGCGAAACAAATTCCATTCACGGCGCCAACATCGAAAATCACTGGGACCTGGAAGTTGTCCGCTTCTGGCAGGTTTGCCCTAAAGAAATGATTGACCGCCTGGAACATCCCTTGAACGGCGAAGAGGAAGAGACCGCCCAGAGGGCGTGAATATGGTTAGTGCAAACTTTTCCCGAGAAATATCTCAAGCTGGGTAAGAAACAAAGTGCGGTTGGTTTGGGTCATGCGAGAATGCGCGCTACCTTCCAGGATTAGCAATTGAACTGGCTTGCCGGCCCTTTTTAACGCGCGCGCCATTCGCTGCGATTGCGCGGCGGGAACTGTCGCATCTAAATCGCCATGGGCCAGAAAAACGGGGATGACAATATCCCGCGCCCTTTTGGCGGGTGACGCGCTATCCAGACGCCGCCTCTCCTTTCTCAGATCGCCAACATGCGAAACCCGCGCACTGCCTACTGTGCGCGATGCGTATTTAATATACCGACGCAGATCAAATACCCCATTCAGACTTGCCGCACAGGCATAAAGATCCGGCGTTTTCACGGCGCCCATCAGCGCCGCATATCCACCATAAGAACCGCCAAAAATACAGATGCGCGCAGGATCCGCTAACGCGTTGTCAATGAGCCATAAAGCGCCGTCAGCGATATCGTCCTGCATGGCCTGGCCCCACGCCCGGTATCCGGCCCGCTCAAAGGCGGCGCCATAACCGGATGATCCGCGGAAATTCATCTGGAACACCCCGTAACCCCGATTGGCGAGAAACTGAACCATATAGTCATAACGCAGATAATCGCGCGATGACGGTCCGCCATGGGGGAAAATAATCATCGGCAAAGGCGCCTGGCGTCCAGCCGCAAAATCATCCCGGGTCAGTCCGGGGGGCAGAGTCAAGTATCCCTGAATGGCCAATCCATCGCGCGCTTCATATTGAAGTGAAACCATAGGGCTAAGTGCGCCCCCTTCCAAAGTCGGATTGACGGCGCCAAATTGCGTAAAATTATCCTTTTCCCGATCAAACAAATAATAATGTCCCGGATCTGTCGGAGATTCTGTGATAATCGCCAAAAGACTTTTATCCAGCGTTACGCTCAGAAGCGTGATGGATTTTCCGGGAAAAGCTTGCTGCACCCTCTCCATATCGTTTCGCAGTGCTTCATCAAACAAAAACATTTCTTTGCTATCCAGCGTATAGGTGACGCCCAAGATATCGCGCCCAAGCGGTCCCATAAGCACATTATCGATATCCACCTGTGGATGATTGAATAAACGACGCGTGAAGACACGAGCGCCAAGATCATATTCATACACGCCTCTACGACCATTTTGGTGATTGGAAAGCACCAAAAGACGACCCGGATTTTTAGTAAATCCGATCGGCGTAAAAATGTCCGTTGACGACAAAGGCGTCCGCCATAATTGCCGCCATGGCCCATCGTTTTCATCTCTTAACGAGACGACAAACTCACCATTCAAAACACCCACTCCTAAGCGAACTCGACTCTGCTGGTCGGTCATCCATAACGAAACGTCTTTTTTGCTTTCGTGTATGCGAATGGGTTCGCCGGTTTCGATATTAACTTTGTAAAGAGCTGTTCTGCCGGCTTTTTTCTCCACCGCGCTTAACAAAATATGCGCGTCATCACCGGGCAGCAAATCAGTCACCTGATCCAACTTCAAAATTGAACTTGCGCCCTCAGGCGCAAAAAGCTGCACAACATTTTCTCCATCCGGATCCATGGCGATGATTCGCGTCGCGACCGCAAGACGACCATTAACGCTAAGCGCCGCTGTAGTCCCAGCCAAAAGGCGCGTTGACGAGGCCCATTGGAGCCAGTTGAATGAACGTCCTTCC
>JAJFIM010000085.1 GCA_021774995.1 Alphaproteobacteria bacterium
GCGCATTCGGGTTCAGCGCGGCAAACCGTTCATCGCGGTCCGCAATATTGCCCGCAGCTTCCATAGAGTTGCGGGCGTCATCTTGGCCTTCCGTTGCTTTTGCCAGACACGCGCATCTCTGCGCCACCACCGAAGCGTCAACGCCTTTAGGTATGGAAGCCAGACACCAATCCGTAAATTCGTCCGCAAACGCCGCTCCTGAAAACGCCATCAACCCAACAACAGTACCGATCATGACTTTGCCCAGCATGTGATTCTCCATTTTCTAGCGTTTGAGCATGCGCGCCGCATGCAAACGGCATTTGCTATGATATGATCTGTAAAATAGCCGTTTTTAATTGCAAGTGCAACTAAATTCAAGGGCGCGCCTTATCGCCTTAAAGCCTAAGAAGAATTTGAGCCAGCTCCTCGGGCCGCGACAGCATGGGAGAATGCGCGGCGTCCAGTGTAACAACTGTGTCGCAGGGCGATTCCCGCACCATCGCCTTTTGGATCTGAGGATCGAGCGCCCGGTCTTGCGCGCAGACGACATAGGCGCGCGGAATCTTCCCAAATCGGTTTTCGGTTAAGGAAACCGGCTCGCCCGGCGGCGCCATATCTTCCGGAACAGACAAGAGTCCCCCCAGGACCGCATCCGCCGCCGGCGCGTCATGACAAAACGCCGCGCCAAATTTGTCTGCTTTCAACGTCGCATATTTACGGTCGTCAGACCACGTTACGTTTTCATAGAGCGCGCTTTTCGCGCCCGGTTTGGAGAAACTCCGCACGCTCTGCCCGTCTTTAGGAAGAAACGCCGCGACATAAACAAGTTTAGCGACCCGCATTGCCCGCATTTCAGCGGCTTGGGAAATCACGGCGCCGCCCATGCTGTGGCCGACAAGTGTGACCTGCCCGTCTTCCCGGTCGATGAGATCGCACACGCTCGCCGCATAAGACTTCAGCGAACATTCCTCCCCGCTTCCCGCACGGTGGCCGTGACCGGGAAGATCGCGCGCAATGACCCGGCGGCCCGCTTGTTCAAGCAGCGGAATTATTTTGTACCAGGACCACGCGCCGTGAAAGGCGCCATGCACCAGGATGATCGTGCTCATCTGCCCTCCCTCCCCGTCACTGTTAAGAGGCGGCGTTTATTGCGCGGCAAGCGCTTTCGACCACATCTCATCGATCCGGCTTTCCACCTCCGCGTCCGGCATCACACGCTCCATCACATTCAACCCGAGCGGCACCGTGCAATCGACGCCCATAAAAGTGCGCGTGTTCAAAGGAATTTCCGCATGGCCGTCATAAGGCCCAAGTTTTGCAGGCATTCCCATTTTGCCTTGCGCCAGGGGATCAATGTTCATGCCGAGCGCGTTTGGCACGATTAAAAGATCACGGTCCGCCATAAAGCGATGCGCCAGCGCCCAGTCGCGTTCATGGGGGTCTCGAATATCGATATCTTCGTCATAGATGAAGACATGTTTGCAAAATCCCTGAAGCGCCGTATAGGCCCGCATCATAGCGAGTTTTGTTTCGCCAATGCGTTTCTTGTCGATTGAAACATGAACGGTAAAACCGCAGCCTGCGGACGGATCGACATAGACGTCAACCACGTTCGGCAGAACGGCTTTCAAATCATTGTACACGCGCACGCCGCGAAAGAACGCGGCAATGTTATTCGTCTCATTCAGCGGCCGCCCGATATGCACATGCTGAAAGATCGGCTTGGCGCGCATCGTAATGGCGGTGACTTCAAACGCCGGTCTGCGCCGCGCGTCATCGTAGAACCCGTTAAAGGATGCAAACCGGCCTTGCTTGGCCCATTTAAACGGATGGTAGACCCCCTCAATAACGATCTCCGCATCCGCCGGCACGTCGACGTCTATGGTTTCGCATTTCACCATTTTGACGGGTTCGCCCTTGAGCCCGCCAATGGTGGCAAAGTCATTATTATTATAGGGAAGCGCGGAATTGGCGCCTGCCAGAATGAATTCCGGACTGACGCCGATAACAAAAGCGGTGGGAAAGGGGCGCCCTTTTTCCGGCTCCCAATTTGATGATGGATCGTCTATTTTCGCGCCCCACGCCTCTTCCATTGAGCGCGCGTCGCCCGTACCCCGGAAAATCCACACAGAACCGCCTTGGCGATCCGTGATCTCAAAACGATGATAGGATACATTGCGCCCTTCCTCTGAGGGTTTGCTAAAAGCCGGCGTGCAGATAAACCGCCCTTCCAAAAATGCTTTCGTCTTGGTCCCGTCTTTCGGGTTCATGCGCAGGATCGGCAAGCGCGTCAAATCGGCCTCTTTGCCTGTCCAGATAATCTCCTTACACGGCGCATCCTGACGATCGACATATTCAGGTGGAATACCGCCCGACATGAGTACCTGTTTGATTTTATCACCGGCGCGCGCGACCGCTGACTGAACCGGTACGTCAAAAGCTTCGGCAATCCGCCGATATGTCGACCCGATCGTATTGGCGAAAACCGGTATGTCGAAGCCTTTAGGATTTTCGAACAATAACCCCTTGTCGATATGCGCGTAATCGGCGCGGGCGATGAAGGCGCCGATTTCATCGAGCGTATCTATCTCTTGCTTGATGCGCCAGAGCTGACCGCTCTCCTCAAGGTCGTCAATAAATCCACGAAATCCGGTATCCGCCATGAGCCACTCCTTCACATCACCGCACGCGCACCGCCAAAAGACGGTGAGGGGTTTTCAGCATTAAGATGCAGTTGCAACAAACTGTACCGCATGTTACAGTTTTGAGCAAGCCGGGTCCGACCCATTTTATGTCTGCCGCAAGGACGTTTGATGTATAGCAAGAAGCCAAATCCGAACCAGACAACGGTAAGCAAGCGTGAAACCATTCTGGATGCCGCCGCCGAATTGTTCTTGAAGGAAGGCTATGGCGCGGCCAGCATCAACAAACTGATTGATCGCATAGGCGGCTCCAAAGCGACCGTTTATGGATATTTTTACAGCAAAGAACGCCTCTTTGAATCGATTGTTGAGAGCATTGTTGAAGAGATTCCTGACTTTATTAACGGCGCGCAATTGATGGATCTGGAACTGCGCGAAGGATTGATGGCCGCCAGCCAACGCCTGCTCAAAATTGCCACGTCCCCGCGCCATCTGGCTCTCGCCCGCATCGTCATTGCAGAAACGGACCGCTTTCCGGAAATTGGGAAGATTTATTATGAACGCGCCCCGCAACATATTTGCGAGGTTTTGACTGCGTTTATTCAGCAGTGCGCGATGCGGGGCGGGTTTGAAATTGCCCATCCACGCGAAACAGTGGAAAGTTTTACAGGCATGGTCTTGCACCATCAACTTTTTCGCCAGCTTTGTGTAAACCCGACCCCTCCGACAGATAGGGAAATTCACCAACTTGCCGCGCGCAATACCAATATGTTACTTGCTATGTTGTCGATTAAAAGCAATGCGGGCAAGGATCCAAAACGAAAATGAAGAAGATCATTATAGGCATTGGCGGCGCCAGCGGCGTGATTTACGGCGTTCGTCTGCTGGAAAAACTGCGCGAGGCGGGGGGCGTCGAAACGCATTTGGTGATGAGCCAAACGGCGCAAATGAATTTAAGCTTTGAGACGGATTGGAAACCGGCGGATGTGCGCGCATTGGCGAATATCAACTACAATGTTTCAGATGTTGCAGCGGCCATCGCCAGCGGCTCTTTTAAGACTGACGGCATGGTCGTGGCTGCCTGTTCCATGAAAACCCTCTCCGGCATTGTGAACTCCTATGCCGATAATCTTTTAATACGCGCGGCTGACGTTTGCCTGAAAGACCGCCGCATGCTTATCCTGATGCCGCGTGAAACGCCGCTTCATGCAGGGCATTGCAAACTTTTTTACGAAGCGAGCATGCTCGGCGCCATTATCGCGCCGCCAATGCCCGCACTTTATTCACGCCCTGAATCTGTTGATGACATCATTGATCACTCAGTGGGGCGCATCCTTGACCTATTGGATGTGAAAAGTGATTTTGTGAAACGCTGGCAAGGCCCAGGCCCCGCAAACAATAAGGAATAAGTATATGTCCGTAACCGCTGCACAGCTTTATCTTGAAGCGTTGAAAGCCGGCGGCGTTGATTACGTTTTCACGAATGCCGGAACAGATTTTGCGCCCATTTTAGAGGCGCTCCTTGGCCAGCGGCAAGCGGCGCAAACATTCCCCGAATTTATCATATGCCCGCATGAAAATATGGCGATCGCCATGGCGCAAGGGTTTTACATGGTCACCGGCAGGCCGCAAGCCGCGATGGTGCATGTCAATGTCGGCGTGGCGAATGCGATGTGCGGACTTCTCAACGCGGCCCGCGACAATATCCCAATTCTCTTTGCTTCCGGCCGCACGCCGCTGACCGAGCAAGGTCATCTGGGATCGCGCGATAACTTCATTCATTGGGGCCAGGAGATGTTCGATCAGGCTTCCATGATCCGGGAAGTCGTCAAATGGGATTATGAACTGCGCAAACCTGAGCAAACCAGTACCGCCGTTGCCCGCGCGCTGAGCATTGCGAAGTCTGAACCGTGCGGGCCTGTTTATCTCAGCCTGCCGCGTGAATTGCTAGCCGAAACAATAAATCCGAAAATCACGCACGCGCCGGAGCTAAGTAACGCAAGCGCGCCCTATCCTTCCCCTGACTCAATCGACGCTGCGGCAACATTGATTGCAGCCGCCAAATCGCCCCTTATCATCACATCGCGGGCGGGCCGCACTGCAGAAGGTGTTCACGCCTTGTCCCGGTTTGCTGATAAGTTCGCCATTCCCGTTGTGGAGTTTGCCGCAGATTATATGTGCCTTGCCTCAGATCACCCCATGCATGCGGGGTTTTCACCGGCGCCATATCTTCAAGACGCTGACGTGATTATCGTGGCGGATGCCCCGGTGCCCTGGCACCCGGCACATTTCAAACCACAAGAGGATTGCCCCGTCATTCAGATGGGGACGGACCCTCTTTGCGAGCAGCTTCCCTTCAGGGGCTTTCGGTCCGACATCGCCATCCGCGCGGACATCCCCATTATTTTTGAAACACTGGAACACGCTCTTCGCGAACATGAACAGCTTAATCATTCCCAGATTGAAGCGCGCCGCAGCGAGATCGCGCCCCAACTGGCCTCTCAGCGCAGTGCAAGGCTGCAAAAAGCCTCTCTACCGGGAGAGACGATTACCCATGAATATGCAAGCCATTGCCTCAATCAAGCGTTGGGACCCGATGGCGTACTCGTCAATGAGAGAGGCGCTTTGCGCGAGGCGATGACGCTCACACAGCCCGGCGCTTTTTTCGGGCCGACGATCGCCGGGGGCCTTGGCGCCAGCATCGGCATCGCGCTGGGCATAAAACTCGCATCCCCCAACCGCATGGTCGCGGCGGCGCTGGGCGATGGGTCATGTATTTTTAACAATCCCGTCGCCTGTCTCCAGGTTGCCGTCGCGCGAGGCCTGCCCCTTCTCATTGTCGTCTTCAATAATTGCGCGTGGCACTCGGTCAAAGCCTCAACCATGCGGGTCTATCCCGACGGCCTGACGGCGCACAGCGAGCATTCACCCCTCACCTCTCTGGCGCCCTCGCCAGATTACGCCGGGATCGCGCGCGCATGCGGGGCGCAAGGGGTCCGCGTCAGTGATCCGGCTGCGTTAAAAGCGGCGCTGGGCGAAGCGGTAAACAGTGTGCAAGATCAAAAAAAGACCGTGCTCGTCGATGTCATCATCGAGCAATCTTAAACAATCACATAAACCCTAATTGCATGGGCAGCCAGGTGACGAGCGCGGGAAAAAAAGTCAGCACCAAAACGCGGGCGATGTCGGCGATAAAAAAAGGCGTCACCCCTTTGAATATCTCGCCCAATGAAATTTCCTCCATCATGCCGTGAAGTACAAAAACATTGATGCCGATGGGCGGCGTGATCATCCCGACGCCCGATATCATGACCAGCATCACGCCCCACCAAACCGGATCATAGCCAAGGCCGATGACGACCGGCAAGACGAAGGGGAGCGTGACAACGAGCACGGCGAGCGATTCAAAGACGGCGCCGAGCAACAGATACATCACGTAAAAACAAAGAATGACGGCAATGGGCGGCAGGCCCAGAGATTGAATGCCTGTCACCATCGATTGCGACAGCCCGGACACGGCGAGAAAATAGGTCATGGCGAAAGCGCCAATGACGATCACATAAATAACGCCCGCGTTTCGCGCTGTTTCCTGCGCAACTTCAGCAAACACGCCAGGCTTTAATCTGCGCCGGGCAAGGCAAATAAGAAAAGCGCCGCACGCGCCCACGGCGGCGGCTTCCGTCACGGTAAAAACGCCGCCATATATGCCTAATGTGACGACCGCGCCAAGGGCCATGATTGCCCAAGATTGCTTTAGCGCGTTTCCCCGCCGCCTCCACCCGGCGCGTTGCGCGCGCGGCGCGGCGTCCGGATAGAGCCGCGCATAAGTCGCGGCTGCAATGAGTTGAAAGACCGTCGCGACAATACCTGGAACTATCGCGGCTGAAAAAAGCGCCAACACGTCCAGCTCTGTCAAAATCGCATAGAGAACGAGGATGAGCGAGGGCGGGATAATCACGCCGAGCGTACCTCCGGCAACGATTGAACCGGCGGCAAAACTGGGGGAGTATTTTTTTTCAAGCATCTCCGGCAAGGCGACGCGGGTCATCGTCGCGACGGTCGCGATGGCCGACCCGCACACTGCGCCAAATAAAGCGCTCCCCCCCACTGTCGCCAAAGCAAGACCGCCCCGGCGGTGGCCGATAAAAGCGTTGGCAAGCGCATAAAGATCCGCCGACAATCCCCCTGCAACGACAAAGCCGCCCATCAGCAAAAACAGCGGGATGATCGCAAAATCAAGACTGCTAACGGCCGAAATCGCCTCCACGCCCAACGCGGCAAAGCCGGGACCGGTTCCCGCCAGAGCGGAAAAAGTGATCACCCCGGCGATCCCCATGGCGGCGCCTACGGGCGCATGGGCCGCGATAAGAATGAACATGCCAAGCAGCCCGATAACCGCAATTGTGATTGGATCCATTATGTCTCTTCTATGTTGCCGTTTTGCGGGTCAGGAGTTTTGTTATTTCCGAGACCAGGACAAATCCCTGTATGAGCGCACTTAGCGCAATCAACGCCGCTGACATCACCATAGCGGGCGCTGTCGGCAAGAGTAGGATCAATGTGGTTTGTTCCCGCATTTGAATCGTATAATTGGAAAATTGATAAGCAATGATCACGAAAAATATAAACAAAACGAAATGACCAAATACATCGAACCATCCGGCTACTGAACTTTTTAAGAACCGCCCGGCAATCGCCGCACGTATATTTTGGCGTCCAATAAGAATCGCTGGAAAAAAACTGGCCACAATGATCACAATCATCAGACCGTTGACATCCTCAAGGCCATGTATCGGCGTTGAGAACAACCACCGCCCAAGCGCATCCGCTAAAATAAGAAACGCCATAAGAAGCAGGAGACCAACCCCCACAAGAGCGATCCTCACTGATATGCGGCGCAAAAAAACGTCAATACCGGTCATGCAAAGCCCCATCATTCATGGTGCGCATTATTTTGAGCGTTTAATTCCGCGCGAACTTCTTTCAGCACTTCATTAAACTTTGCGATGAGTATATCTCGATCAGCATGCGCGCCGCGCCAATTCTCGGCGGCGGCTTCAAAACGCGTGCGCCAAACCGCGGAATCATCTGGATCGGAGGCAATAAATTTGCGATTGGGGTCTTGCAATGCTTCAGCCGTTGCCGCTTCGGCGGCCCCATTCATGGCGATAACGAGCCGCCGCACAAGAGGCTCTCCGCTCAAGGAATCCACAGCGACCCGCGCTGCTGGCGAGAGAGAGTCATATACAGTGCGATTCATCGCGACCAAAGCGGGCGCGAAG
>JAJFIM010000086.1 GCA_021774995.1 Alphaproteobacteria bacterium
GATCGCGATTCCAACACCATCGAAGTCTTTGTCGGCCGCTTGCGGAAAAAGCTGAACGTCAACATGATTCAGACGGTACGGGGTCTGGGCTATTGTCTGGCTTTACCTGAAAGTGAGGGCAAGGTAAGCCAGTCCTCATAATGAAATTGAACTCTCTGGCATTTCGATTGATTGCGGGAGCGGGGCTCTGGAGCGGGGTGGCGCTGCTTGTGGGCGGCATTGCCTTGGCGGCGAATTTTCGCGGCGCCGTTGAGCGCAATTACGACAAACGGCTTATTCTGGCCTGGGAAAGTCTGGTGGGTTTGCTGGAAGTGGGGCAGGACGGCGCCCTCACTATTTTAGGGCCTATGGCTGACCCGCGCTTTGAGCAACCCTTTTCCGGTTGGTACTGGCAGATCAGTGTGGGAGGCGCAAATTTGCGCTCCCGCTCATTGTGGGATGAATTACTCGCCGCGCCGCCGGGCGTGGCCGCTGATAATTACACAAGCTTGACCGGCGAGGGGCCGGACAATCAAAACTTGCGCATCGTCGCCCGCAACGTGATCCTGCCCGGCGCCGATCAACCCTATACCATCATGCTGGCGGCCGATCAGGCGGAGATCACACAGCAAATCACCCGTTTTAACACTCTGCTGGCCCGCTCCTTTGGTCTGCTCGCCTTCGGGCTTGTGATGGCCATGGTGATTCAGGTGAGGGTTGGCCTGTCGCCGTTGCGCCGTGTGCGCGAGGCTTTGGCCGCCATACGGACCGGTCGGGCGGAGCGTCTGGATGGCGCATTTCCTGCTGAGATCGCTCCGTTGGCGGAGGAACTCAATGAACTCATCGGTCATAACCGGCAAGTTCTTGAGCGCTCCCGCACCCAGGTCGGCAATCTCGCTCATGCGCTGAAAACGCCTTTAAGCGTGTTGACCAATGAGGCGGAGGCCAGGCCCGGACCGCTTGCCGATACGATGAGCCGGCAGGCGCGCATTATGCGCGAGCAGGTGGACCATTATCTTTCGCGCGCCCGCGCGGCGGCGACTTCAAAAGTGATCGGCGCGCGCACCAATGTGGGGGAAGTGGTCGGCGGGTTGGCGCGGACGCTGGAGCGAATTTACGCCGATAGGAATATTGAAATTAATACCAAGTGCGCCGATGGCGTGTTCTTTCGGGGAGAGCGGCAGGACTTTGAAGAGATGATCGGGAATTTGATGGATAACGCCTGCAAATGGGCCGAGGGAGCCGTGTCCGTTACGGCCGAGCTTCTTGCGAGCGCGCCGGAACAAAGTCCCCTTCTTCGCATTGTCATAGAGGATGACGGGCCGGGCCTGGCGCCTGAAAAACGAGATGAAGTGTTGAAACGCGGAACACGCCTTGATGAAAGCATGCCGGGCTCGGGGCTTGGCCTGTCCATTGTGACCGAGATAGCAGATCTTTATGGCGGGCGCCTGTCACTTAAGGAAAGCGAAACTCTTGGCGGTCTCGCAGCCCGGCTCGATCTGCCCGCGCTGGATTAGGGAATGGATTTACGCGCCCCCTTTATCTTATCAGGACTTCCTTCTTGGTCATTCCGCGGCTTGACCGCGGAATCCACGCGGCGTTTTCTGTTGAAGATGGACCCCGCGATCGAGTCGCGGGGTGACAGTGGGGAGTAGTTCACTTTAGCTGAAGCCGGGTGAAGGGGAGTCCACAGGTCATCTCAACACAATACCTTCTAACAGCATCCGCCTTTTTTCTTACGTCCGTCGGCGCTTTTATACGCCATCACGGTTACCGACCGAAACTCAATTCCCTCCACCACCTGCCAGGGCTTTTCGTCCCGCTTCTCAATTTCAATGCCGTGGAATCCGGCTTCCTCAAACGCTTGCAAAAAAGCGCGTTCCTGAAAGGCGCCGGAAATGCAGCCTGACCACAGATCCGGGTCATCGCGCATATGTTGCGGCACCTCAACATCAGATACGATGTCGGAGACGGCGGCCCGTCCTCCGTCATTCAGCACACGGTGCATCTCCTGAAACAAAGCGCTTTTGTCGCTGGCTTGGACCAGGTTAAGGACGCAATTTGAGACAATCACATCCACGCTGTTGGAGGGAATCATCGGGTTGTCTTGGGCAATGGTTCGCCGGTATTGCTCGAAGGTCGTTAAGTCTTGCGCGCCTTTCACAGGATTGGCTTTCAGCCAGGCGTCGAGTTTTTCGAAATCGGTTTTGAGATCCTGAATTTTCCCATAGCAAAAAGAGACATTGTCCCAGCCGACCTTGCCGGCAATGGCGCTTTGGTGTTTGCGGGCGAGCGCCAGCATGGGCGGGTTAAAGTCAACGCCGATCACCCGGCCTTGCCTGCCGACGATCTGCGATGCGATATAACAGATCTTTCCGCTGCCGCTTCCCAAATCCAGAACCACATCTCCAGGGCGGACATATTGAGAAGGATCGCCGCAGCCATAATCCTTGTCGATAATCTCTTGCGGGATCGCCTCCAGATAGCGCGGGTCATAACTGACGGCGCAGCAAAGAGACGGCTGCACGGTTTGCGACGCTGCGGCATAGCGCTCCAGTACGTCTTTTTCCGTTGTTTGTGGCCTCGTATCCATAGCGTCTGCCCTTTACTCGCAAAAAATAAGTGATGAAATCATTATAGTCCCGGCATTCAGCTCATCAAGCCGCCTCTAGGTCAAGCCCCAATAAAGCGCGGCCGACAGGATCATGGCGACGGGCAGCGTCAGCGCCCAGGCCGAGAAAATGCCTGTTAGAACGGCCCAATCAACTTTACGTTCCGCCACGCCGACCCCCATGATGGCTCCCACGGAGACGTGGGTTGTGGACACCGGCAAGCCCCATTTTGAAGCAAAGATCACTAAAATACTTGTTACCACATTCGCCAGCGTTCCGCGCCCCGGCGTCAGGGGCGTGATCTGATGAGACATGGTTTCGGCCACCCGGCGCGCTTGAAGAAGACCGCCCAGAGCCATGGCCAGCGCAACCGCGAAGGTGCTGATCGGCAGGTTGAGCGCGCCCGCAGCCAGAGCAATCCCGACGATTTTGGGCGTGTCATTCAGACCGCGCGCAAAGCCGACCGCGCCCGCGCTGAAAAAATGCAACGCATGCGTGGTGCGGCGCATCGTTTGGGAAGCGGTAACGGCGATACTTTCATCGAGCTCAGGCGTCTCGTTACCGGCTTGTATGCGCAAAGAACGACCCCATACAGTCGCGCGCGCCAGAACCGGAATATGCTGGCGCGCGCCGATCCAATCGGATTCGAGGGGGAGCAGAACCAGCCAGCGGATCAAAGGGTAGAGCAGGCCTATCAGAAGAATGGGGATGAGGGGGCCGACGGCGAGCGGCAGAAAGAAATTGCTCCCCAGCTTGGTGAAATTCAATTCGTTGCCAGCTGCGACAAGACCCGCGCCGACAATGCCGCCAACAAGAGCGTGCGTGGTTGAAATCGGAATGCCGCGCCAAGCGGTCGCGAGAACGGTGATCCCTGCGCCAAGCAGCACCGCAAGAAGGAAAGGGGGCGTTCCCACCAACCAATCGGGCGCCAGGCCTTTGCCGCTGAACAGGCGCAAAAGACGCTCCGCAAAGACGGCCGCAGACAGAGATCCGGCGAATGTGCTGATTGTGGCCCAGGCGAGCGCCGTGCGGAAACTGGCCACGCCAGAGCCATAGAGGGTCGCGACGCCTTTGAAATTGTCGTTGGCGCCGTTCGCATAGGCCAGAAACAAGGCTGCGCCGAGAATCGCGAAAGTGAGAATCAACTTCCAAAAACCCTTTAAATTGAAGATGCTTAGGACGTCTGAAGAGCGCGCTTACCTTACTGGGTCTGGTCTTGATGATCCAAGGGGATTTGGTCACTTTTGCGTGAGAGCGGGCCACTCATATTGCCGCGCGTTGGACATAATTTCATCAGACTCAACGTTCAAAACTGGGTTAAGGTTAAGAGAGATCTTAAGGGGAATTCGAGGGAGATTTTGAGCGATGAAACGATTTCTGGCGGTTTTAGCAGTTTTAAGCGTCGCGGTTATCGGCGTTTTTATCGTGCGTTCGGGAGGGCCGGAACAGGCTGTGCGCGATATAGCTAAAGTCCTGCCCCGGCTCCCGTCGCGAACTGCGACCTCGGAGCAGACGGCCCAGCGGCAAGAGACGGATAATGCGGGGCGTTTTGCGTTCCAACGACTGAATATCGATACGGGCCAGGAATTGCCTCAAGCCTGCCTGGTTTTCTCCAAGGCGCTCGATGACACAGGGCAAACCCGCTACGAGGATTACGTCCGCTTCGAGTCCGGACGAAATCCGATCTTGAGCGTCAAGGACAGCCAATTGTGTCTGGAGGGATTGAGCTTCGCGGCCTCATATAGAGTGACCTTGCGCCAGGGCATGCCGTCCGCCGATGGGTCTCGTTTGGCTTATGCGGAAGACATACCCGTCGAGCTTAACGATCGGCCGGCCATGGTGCAATTCGGGTCGGGATTGATCCTGCCGCGCGAGACAGCCGGCGGCGTCCCGATCACCACGGTCAATGTGGATCTTCTGGACATCCGCGTGTTGCGGGTGGGGGATCGTTTGCTCTCGCAATTGGAAAGCGGCCTCATAGATCAGCGCAATCTTTATTCCTATGACGAATATGAAATTGAATTTGAAAAGGGCGCCTTGGTTTGGGAAGGTCAGATGGATGTTGATGCGCCGCGCAATCGCAGCGCCGAGACAGTGTTTCGCGTGCGCGACGCGGTAACCGACTGGCAGCCCGGCGCCTATCTCGTTTTGGCGCGTGACGCGGCCGAAGAGGATCAAACTTCCCGTCGGCGTTCGTCTTATTACAACGCGGTGGCCTCGCAGTGGATTGTTGATTCCGATATCGGGCTGACGACATTCACCGGTTCAGATGGCTTGCATGTTTATGCGCGCTCGTTGAAAAGCGCTCAGCCTCTTGGCTCCGTAACCATTAAGCTGATTGCGCGGAACAACGATATCCTTGGCGAAGGGAGCGTGTCCGGCGACGGATATATTCAGTTTGATGCGGCCGCGCTGCGCGGTGTGGGCGGGGCCGAGCCGGTGGCGGTGATGGCGTATGGACCGGGTGGGGATTTTAATTTTCTGGATCTGCGCCGTCCCGCCTTTGATCTGACTGATCGGGGCGTGTCGGGGCGCCTGTCGCCGGGGCCAATCGACGCTTATCTTTATACGGACCGTGGGATTTACCGGCCGGGAGAGAACGTGCATGTGATTACTATGTTGCGCGACCGCATGGTAAACGCGCTGGACGACGCGCCGCTGACCCTCTCAGTGCGCCGTCCGGACGGCGTAGAATACCGTCAATTTACGACAAGCGAGCAAAAGGCGGGATCGTCTTATTTTGACATCAGATTAAGCGATACGGCGCCGCGCGGGCGGTGGCGGGCGGTGGCCATGATCGGCGCGGACGGCGATCCGGTGGGCCGGGTCAGCTTTGAGGTTCAAGATTTTGTGCCCCAGCGCCTGGAAGTCACGCTTGACGCGCAAGCGGAGTTCTGGCGGCCGGGAGATGCGCTTAATATCGAAGCCGTCAGCCGGTTTCTCTACGGCGCCCCCGCAGCGGATCTCGGCGGCGAGGCTGAGTTGAAATTGATGGTGGACCCCAATCCGTTTCCCGCCCATGCCGGATATCGATTTGGGCGCATCAAAGAAATCTTCCGCGACAGTCTTACTCCCATGGATATTCCGAATACGGACGCGCAAGGCGAGACTTCTATCACCGGGGTTATTCCTCAGTTAAACAAAACCACGCTGCCCCTGCGGGCGCGGGTGCGGGTGTCGGTTTATGAACCAGGGGGGCGCACCACAAGCAATGAAATCATCCGCCCCGTGCGCACAAGCGATGTGATGATCGGTATCCGACCGGGCTTTGAAGGGGGGCGCGTGCGTGAAAACACGGCTGCCGCTTTTGAAATAATCGCCGTGGACGCCGATGGCGCGCGCATCGGGCTGGCGAATCTTAGCTACCGCTTGGTGGAAGAGGATATCCATTACCAATGGTATGAAGTGAACGGGCGCTGGCAATATGAGCGGATTGTGCGCGACAGGCCGGTGGAAGAAGACGTGATTGATGTGGAGGGAAATGCTCCGGCGGTCATTTCAAAAACTTTGCCTTGGGGGCAATACCGCTTACAGGTGAGCGACGCATCAAGCGGCGCGGCGACGAGCGTGCGCTTTAATGTCGGGTGGGGCGGCGCGCTTTCGGGCGCCCGGCCTGACCGTGTTCAGGTGACGGCCGACAAGGACTCATATTCAATTGGCGATGTGGCCGTCATTGATATCCGTCCACCGGTGAGCGGAAAAGCTTTGCTCGTGGTGGCCAATGATAAAGTGCTCCTGACGCGCCATTTCGACGTGCCGGAGGGCGGCGCCCGGATTGATGTTCCCGTGAGCGAAGACTGGGGCAGCGGCGCCTATGTCATGGTGACGACGTTTAAGCCTCTCAGCTCTCAGCAGACACGCGCGCCGGTGCGCTCCATCGGTTTGGCTTGGGCGGCGGTTGATCAAAGCCCCCGCATATTATCCGTGAACATCGAGACGCCTGACAAAGTAGCGCCCCGTCAGCGCATCAAGGCGCCATTGACGATCAGCGGCGCGGCGCCTGGCGCACGCGTTTTTGTGACCTTGGCGGCGGTGGATCAGGGCATTTTGCAGCTGACCAAATTCAAAACGCCGTCACCGGCTGATTACTATTTCGGCAAAAGGCGGTTGGGGCTTGATATTCGTGATGATTACGCGCGCCTTATTCTGGATACGGACGGCGCGCCGGGGGCGTTGCGGGTGGGCGGCGACGCCATGGGAGGGGCGGGGTTGTCGGTTGTACCGACAGTCACAGTGGCGCTGTTCTCCGGTCTGGTGGAAGTTGACGCCGACCGCAGGGCGGTTATCGAGTTGAATTTACCTGATTTTGTCGGCGAGTTGCGCTTGATGGCCGTGGCGTTCAGCGCAGGCAAAGTGGGAATGGGCGAGCGCACTCTGACCGTCCGCGACGATGTGGTTGCGGAGATGACATTGCCGCGTTTTCTGGCGCCGGGAGATAAAAGCAACGCCACTTTGTCTGTGCATAATGTCGATGGCGCGCCTGGGGAATATGTGCTCAACATCAAGGTGACGGGCTCGGTTGGCGCGGGATCGATGGAGCCGCGTATTTTAAAGCGGGTTACGCTGGCTGAAAACCAACGCCGAAGTCTGGAAGTGCCGGTGAATGGGTTGGAGCCCGGCATCGGAACTATTACGGTGGCCGTGGATGGCCCGAATACCTATCACATAAACCGCGCCTGGCCGATAGAGGTGCGCCCGGCGCAATTGCCGGTAACGTCGGAAGTTGTGGCTTTGCTGGGGCCGGGGGAGGGCTTTGATCTCAATGCAGCCCAAGTGGCCGGCTTTTACGCCGATACCGCATCGGTGGCGGCCAGCGTATCGGTGACGCGCGGGCCGGACGTGCCGGGTTTGCTGGCGTGGCTGGATCGCTATCCTTATGGCTGCCTTGAACAAACGACGAGCCGGGCGTTTCCGCTGCTCTATTATAATGAGCTGTCTCTTGTCTCTCATCAGGCGGAGGATAAGGGGATAAAGTTCCGTGTACAGAACGCCGTAGACCGCGTGCTCGATATGCAGAATGGATCGGGTTCTTTTGGTATGTGGGGTCCCAGCTCCTATGACGCCGACACGTGGCTCAGCGTTTTTGCGCTCGATTTCATCTCTCAGGCGAAAGCGCAGGATTATGTTGTGCCGCAGGATTCTCTTGAGCGGGGTTTGCGCTGGCTGCGTGGACTGGCCGGACAAAGTTACCGGGATCTGTGGGCGCGGTCTTATGCGTTTTACATTCTGGCGCGCGAAGGATCAGTGAACGCCAGCGATCTGCGGTACTTTGCGGACAATGAGATGGTGGATATTGAAAACGCCCTCAGCGCGGCGCATCTGGCGGCGGCTTTGGTGGAGATCGGCGACCGTTCCCGCGCGCGCCTGGCTTTTAACCGGGCGCTGGACCTGATCACAGTGAAAGAAGGGGAGAGTTATGAGGCAACGCCTTACGGATCGCAGTTGCGCGATGCAGCGGGCGTTATGGCGCTGGCGGCGGCGTCTGACGAGACGCAAATCCTGCCCGCTCTGTTTGACGTCTCCGAGCGGTTGGACAGACGCATTGACTATACCACCACGCAGGAAAAAGCCTGGTTGTTGTTCGCGGCGTATCAAATGAACCGCGCAGGCGGCGCGCTTGACGTTGATATCGACGGCGCTTCGGCAGTGTCGGAACGGGACCCCGTCTTTCTTGTCCCGGCGTTTGAGGAATTGAAATCAGGGGTGCGCGTGACCAATCAGGGGGAGCGCGATATCTGGCGCACGGTGACTATTGCAGGCGTGCCTAAAGAACCTCTGGCGGCCGCATTCAGCAATGTGCGTTTGACCAAGTCCTTTCGAACGCTAAAAGGCGCTCCGATGCCGCTGGATCAAGTAAAACAAAATGATCGCGCGGTCGTTCTTATTCGTGGGCAGATGAATGATGAGGACTACCATGAAATGATCGCGCTTGATCTGTTGCCGGCGGGCTGGGAAATAGAAGCGGTTCTAAAGCGGGGCGACACGGCGTATGAGTGGCTGCCCGCTCTGACTAACGCCACTATGATTGAGGCGCGCGATGATCGCTTCGTTGCCGCCTTCGATATCGGATGGCGCTATGAGCGGCGCCGCAAAAAAGACGAACCGGTGGTCTATCCTAAATTCACGTTAGCTTACGTGGTGAGGGCGGTGACGCCGGGCGAGTTTATCCTTCCCGCCGCGCGGGTGGAGGATATGTATAAACCCAGCGTCTATGCCCGCACGGAACCGGCGACGCTCACCGTTACGGCGCGATGACGTCTCGCCTCAACAATAACCGTTTGCGCGTTGCTGTGCTTGGGTTTGCGTTGTGGGCGTTCGGGTTTGTCGCTGCGCTCGACCGCGCCTATCCCCCGGCGTTGGAGCGTTATGAAGACATCTCCAAGCTGGTGGTGGACGAGAACGGCGCGCTTCTGCGGGGCTTTCTTTCCAGGGATGATAAATGGCGCTTGATCACCAAGGCGCAAGATGTCGATCCCGCTTACCTTGATCTGTTAGTGGCGATTGAAGACCAGCGTTTCATGTCGCATTTGGGCGTCGATCCCCTCGCGGTGGCGCGCGCGGCGTGGCAATGGATTTCCCATGGCCGTATCATCTCTGGCGCTTCTACGTTGACGATGCAGACTGCGCGTCTTCTTGAGCCCAGGCCGCGCAATCTGAAAAACAAAGTGATTGAGATGGCGCGCGCGGTGCAGTTAGAACGGCATTTTGACAAGCGGGAAATTCTATCGATTTATCTCACGCTGGCGCCTTTTGGGGGGAATTTGGAAGGGGCGCGGGCGGCAAGCCTCAGTTATTTTGGCAAAGAACCGCAGCATCTCACGCGCGGACAGGCGGCGCTTCTGGTGGCCCTGCCGCAATCGCCCGAAAGCCGCCGCCCGGACCGTCATCCGGCCCGCGCGCTGATCGCGCGTGACGCTGTGCTGCAGCGCGCGCTGGGGCAAGGCGCCTTGACCCGCGTTCAGCGAAGGGAAGCTGGGCAAGAATCCGTTCCCGGCCTCCGCCGCGCCTTTCCTTTTCACGCGCCGCGCCTTGCCCGCCGGTTGAAAAACCAAACGACGGAAAATATTATTCACACGACACTTGACGGCGCGCTTCAATCAGCCCTCGAAACATTTGTTCAGCGCGAAGTACGGTGGGCTGATGACGGCGCCAGCATCGCCGTGGTGGTTGTGGAAAATGAAACCTGGAACGTCAAAGCCCATCTCGGGGGCGCCGATTTTTGGGCGCCGCAGGGTCAACTTGATCTGATCCGGGCTTTCCGGTCGCCGGGGTCGGCGTTAAAACCCTTTCTATACGGCTTGGCGTTTGACGACCTCACCCTTCACCCGCTGACCCTCATAGAAGACCGGCCAATGGTGTTTGGCGACTATGCGCCGCAAAATTTTGATAAATCGTTTCAGGGCAGCGTCACGATAGAGCAAGCCTTGCGCCAATCGCTTAATGTTCCGGCTGTGCAGGTGCTGGACCGGATCGGACCGGTGCGCCTGGCGTCGAGCCTCACACAGGCGGGGGCTATTTTAAGTTTTGCCAAAAGCGGCGCCGCGCCCTCTCTGCCGCTGGCGCTCGGAGGGGTCGGCATTCGGCTGTTTGATCTCACAGCGCTATATGTCGGACTTGCCAATGGCGGGGAAATGCGTCGCCTGCGCTTGACCCCGCAAGATGAGTTCGTCAGCTCACGGCGGATATTCAGCCGCGCCGCGGCCTGGTATGTCACTGATATTCTCAAGGACAGCGCCATGCCCGATGGATGGGCGCAGCGCGCCGGGATAGCCGCGAAGCGCGCCATCGCGTTTAAAACAGGCACGTCCTACGGGTTTCGGGACGCCTGGTCGGTGGGCTATTCAGGGGCCTATACGGTGGGGGTGTGGGTTGGCCGGGCCGATGGTTCTGCGCGCCCCGGTCATTTTGGCCGCAACACGGCGGCGCCCCTTTTGTTGAAAGTGTTTGATCTGTTGCCCGATGAGCGGCGCGACTTTTTGAGTCCGCCGGACAATATCATCCGCGTGAACGACCGCCGGGAATTACCCGTGGGCATGCAAGTTTTCCAGCCGCGCGCGCGAAACGCGCCGCGGACTTCACGCGAGGCCGCTCTTCCGGCGCCGGTTATTAAATTTCCCGGCAATGGCGTCGCGGTCGCATTACCGGGGGAGAAGGAAGGTTTTGTCCTGGCGTTGAAAGCCGTGGGCGGCGCCCAGCCGTTGCGGTGGATGGTGAATGGCGCATTACTCCCGCCCGCGCCGTTTTTGGAATCGACATATTGGCGGCCTGCGGGATTGGGCTATGCGGATGTCATGGTGGTGGATGCTTATGGCCGGAGCGCGCGCTCGCATGTGCGGTTGATCGCGCCGCGGTGAGGCGTCTTAACCCAGTTCAACCTCGCTGGCGCGCGTCAGGATAAAAGTCGCCACGGCGCCCAGGATCAGGGCAAGGATCACGGGAAGCATCCAACTTTTCGCGACAAAGACAGTCACAAAGAAAAGGCTGGCCGACATCATGCTGACAGCGAGAATTTTTGCGCGTTTTGGAATGACCCGGTGGCTGTGCCAGTCTCTCAAATGACGGCCGAATTTGGGATGAGTAAACAGCCAATTATGCATGCGCAAAGAGCTTTTTGAAAATGCCCACAGTGCAATGAGAAAAAATACGGTGCTCGGCATGACGGGTAGAAAAACGCCGATAACGCCAAGTCCGGTGGAAGAAATACCCAGAGTGAGCAGTCCCACGCGCATCCAGGTGCAATTGAGAACCCGGCTTGTCGGGACAGAAGAATTGACATCCATTTGAGCGCTCCTTTTGGCCGCTTGCCGCGCCTAACTCTCCAGATGACCGTTTGAGACCACCTGGAGAGCGTGATTAAACCGCAAAATGGTTTACAATTCTCTCACTTTCTGGACGAAATCATTGGCGCGATTTGACAGGTTTTCGGCCTGTTGGCTGAGTTCGGAGGCCGCGGATTGGACATTTGACGCGATTTCGCCTGTCACTTGAGAGGCTTGCATTACGCCCTGGATGTTGGTGTTGACGTCACGCGTCGAGGCGCCCTGTTCTTCTACGGCCGCCGACACGCCGGTGGTGATTTCATCCATTTTCTCAATGGTCGTTCCAACCGATTGAATGGCTTCAACCGATGAACCAACTGCGGACTGGATTTCCGATATCTGGCTGGCAATATCCTCCGTGGCTTTGGCGGTCTGATTGGCCAGCGCCTTCACTTCAGCCGCAACCACGGCAAAGCCTTTGCCCGCCTCTCCGGCGCGCGCCGCTTCGATGGTGGCGTTCAGCGCCAGCAGATTGGTTTGGCTGGCGATGTCCTGGATGAGATTGACCACGTCGCCGATTTTTTGCGCGCCTTCCGCCAGGCCAGTGATGAGTTCATTGGAGCGATTGGCTTCACCCACGGCGGATTTAGCGATGTCGGATGACGACATAACCTGCCGGCTGATCTCATCGACCGTGGTCGCCAGCTCTTCCGATGCGGCGGCCATGGACGAGGCTTGCGTGGTGGTCTCCTCCACCGCATTGGTCATCGAGCCCGCGCTGGCCTCCATCTCCGTTGCGGCGGATGAAACCGTATCGACGACGGCGCCGATATTACTTTCAAAGTCATCAGCCAATTTAATCAGATCCGTCACCACGTCCCAGGTCAGCAAAGGCGCGAGATATTCGCCTTTGTCGCTCATCAGTGCATTGACCCGCAAATCCAAAGTTTCGTCGCCGAGTTTGATTTTGGCGCGCCAGGGCAGTTTCGATGGATCGCTGAGTATTGCGCGCTGATGGCCGGGGTTTTTGTGAAAAACGTCGATGCATTGACCTTGCAGTTTATCAACGCTAACGGGCAGCAAATGCGCAAGAGGGGTGAGGGTCGTCACGCTCGTTTTGTTGATATAGGTGATCTCGAGCGTGTCTTTGTCGGCCATCATGAGGTTGATCGGCATTTCGTCGAGCACTTTCAACAGACGCGCACTCTCGGCTTCGTTCCTGAGGCTTTCGAGCTTTTTCTCGGTGATATCGACGGCGTTCTTGACGACCTTGATGGGCTTTCCGTCAGGGCCGAGAATGGGATTGTAAGCCGCCTGGAGCCAGATTACGTCGCCATCCTTACGAATTCTCATGAACTCGCCGACTTGGAACTTGCCGCTTCGTAATTCATTCCAGAACGTTCTGTATTCAGAACTTTCCTTGTATTGGCTATCGGCGAACATGCTGTGGTGTTTGCCTTGGATTTCGGATAACTGATAACCCATTGTTCCGAGGAAGTTTTCATTGGCTGTGATGATGGCGCCATCCATCTCGAATTCGATCAGCGCTTGTGATGCGCCAATGCCTTCCAGTATTGCTGCAGCGTCATTGCTGTTTGAAAATCGTGTGTTGACTGTAGGTATAAAGCGTTTGGCTAGTGCGTTCATCATCTGTCCCCTGACTATTGGTTATAACAGAGACGAGTTTCGCGCCTTACCCTTAATATACTATTACGATAGTAAATAATTATGCATATACTAATGGTATATGCATGAGAGAGCTCATTAACGCTTCAATTTGAAAATCTGCAAACGTTCCCCGGCCACCGCGCCGGGCTTGGGGCATACTGGCAAGATCTGAGCAGTTCGCACTGGACCCCCGATTGAATCCGGGGAACGGGGTTCAATAGATGTTACGCAAAATCAAGTGAAGGCGCTTCCTGCGCTTCGCGTTTTTGGGCCTCCCAAAGCCGCTTATACAATCCATCTTTCTCCAGAAGCTGAATATGCGTGCCCTGCTCAGCGAGGACGCCGTTATCCAGTACGAGAATTTTATCGGCGTCGGTGATGGTCGACAGGCGGTGGGCGATCACGATGGTGGCGCGCCCGCGCGACACTTCCTTCATGGCGGTGAGGATGCTTTTTTCCGTGACCATATCAAGAGAGCTGGTCGCCTCGTCAAAGACCATGACTTTAGGTTGTTTGAGAATGGCGCGGGCGATGCCCACGCGTTGTTTTTCGCCGCCGGATAATTTCAGTCCCCTCTCGCCGACGGAAGTGTCCAATCCTTTGGGAAGCTTGTTAACAAATTCGGTCAGGTGAGCCTGATCAATGGCGTCCAGTATTTCTGGCCGGCTGGCGTCCAGCCGCCCATAAGCGATGTTATAAAATATGGTGTCGTTGAAGAGCACCGTATCTTGCGGCACGACGGCAATGGCGCGGCGCAGCGCGTGTTGGGTCAGCGTGCGTATGTCCTGATCATCGATGCGGATTTGACCGTCCGTGACGTCAAAGAACCGAAACAAGAGCCGCACAATCGTGGATTTTCCAGATCCCGTTGAGCCGACAATGGCCACCCGTTCGCCCGGCTTCACGGTGAAACTAACGTCATTTAAAATGGTGCGCTCTTTGTCATATGTGAACTTTACATGATCAAAGGTTACCTGGCCTTTGGGCTGATCGAGGGGTTTTGCATCCGGATTGTCCATCACATCCGGGGTTTTGCCAAGCAGGCTGAATACCTGCTCCAAATCAATAAGAGACTGTTTGACCTCCCTGTACAGCATGCCGAGAAAACTTAAAGGTATGAACAGTTGCAGCATATATGTGTTGACCGCGACGAACCCGCCCAGCGTCATGGCGCCCGCTTTCACGTCAAAGGCCGCCATCAACATCACCGCGCTCGCCCCGAGGGTGATGATGACGCCCTGGCCGGTGTTGAGCAAAGCGAGAGAGGATTTTGAGCGCACGGCCGCGTCTTCATAACTCTGGAGCGAGCGGTCAAGCCGCGCGACCTCACGCCCTTCATTGCCGAAATATTTGACCGTCTCATAATTGATCAAAGCGTCAATGAGCTTAGTGTGGGCGTCGCCGTCGGACATGTTCATTTTCCGGCGGAATTTAACCCGCCAATTCGTAACCGACAGTGTGTAAATAACATAAGCGGCAGTGCTGATAAATGTCACGAGGGCGTAGGTCCAGCCAAACAAAGACCAGAGGATTCCGCACACGAAGAGAAATTCGATCATGGCCGGCATGGTGCGCAGCACGACCATTGTCAGCAGCATGTCAATGGCGCGCGCGCCCCGCTCAATCATACGGCTGAGAGCGCCTGTCTGGCGGTCAAGGTGGAATTGCAGACTTTGCGCCTGCAAATGATCAAACACTTTCACCTGCAATTGCCGTACGGCTCGTTCAATCACGCGCGAGACGACCGCATCCTGAAATTGAGTGAAGGCGACCTGAATAATCCGCACCCCGCCATAAGCGAGGATCAGGCCGACCGGGACCAGGATCAGCGTGGTGATGTCATTGGACAGCCGGTCCACGGCTTCCTTATAGAGCAGAGGCACCGTGACGGTGGCGATTTTAGCGAAAAGCACAAAAGTGAGCGCGATCACCACGCGGGCGCGCAATGCCGTTTGACCTGTAGGCCATAGATAGGGCAGGAGCTTTGCGATCACGGTAAAATCAGTAGGGCCGCTCGAAGTCTCAATGCTTCGGCTGTGATGGGGAACCATGGGCTTATCGTTCCTTTGCGGGTGTCGAATTGATTTTGCTGCAGTATGGCATAGTGCGTTATGGTTTGCCGAGAGAGTAACTTCTCTCCTGAATCGTCTAAATATGGATCTATTTGATCAAGTTGTTCCCAAAATGGACCGATGCCATTTCATAATTTTCTTTTTTAAATCGAGACTGGGTTTTTCGATCAAGTCCCATGAAAGTTTCGCCAATAAGAGAACGAAAACCACGCTTATTAGACCATTTTGATAGGGGTTGTTATTAGGATAAAACATTTCAACAATCTGTTGCACAGGCCAAGCATAAATATAAACTCCATACGACAGGTCGCCAATATAACGGTCGAGCGGCAAGACAGGTAGTTTGTACACAATAAAAAATACGACATAAGCCAGAGCAAAAGACGTGATAAAATTGAAATAAGGTTTGTCTTGCCAAAAAAAGTAGAACGCCAGGCAGGCAATTGCCATCAAAGTCGCTGAGGTAATTTATATTTTTCCGCAGCGCCGGATTATTTTGAGAGAAGCCCATCAATATTTGCGTATCGCCTAAAAGCACCCTGAAATTTTGCGAACATCTTGTCAGTTTTTAAGGGGAAGTAAAGAATTAGTACGCACTTCCGACTCAAACCCGCTCTAGTCTGTTGGAGAAGCAGAGAGATGGTGCCGCCGGAAAGAATTGAACTTTCGGCCTCGCCCTTACCAAGGGCGCGCTCTACCACTGAGCTACGGCGGCGCTGAGTGAAGTACCGCTCTATAGCGCACGCATTCCTTATTGGGAAGAGGGGGCATGAGAGCTTGGCGTCTGGGATCACGAAATCGCCTCAAAGGGTCCATAGAATGGGCTTGACGATAACGACCCTTGACCAGAGGTGGGCGATCTTTACCATGATCTGAGAAATTCCCCAGCCATGTAGAAGTGTCCGATAGGGCGTCAGGTTAAACAAAAGAAGCGCGAGCCATATATGACAGTGCGTTCATCCAGTACGAAAGCGCCCCAGCCAACCAAACAAGAGCGATTGGCTGAGGCGTTGCGGTTAAATTTGCAGCGCCGAAAAAAGCAGAAGCGCGCCCGC
>JAJFIM010000087.1 GCA_021774995.1 Alphaproteobacteria bacterium
TCTGCGGCGCCTTGAGGCCATGATGATTGTTGCTGACGCCAGCGTTTCTCTTGTGCTCACGGGAACCGGCGATGTGCTGGAGCCGGAAAACGGCGTGACAGGCATCGGTTCGGGCGGCCATTACGCACTGGCCGCCGCGCGAGCCCTTATTGATACGGAACAGAGCGCAGAAGAGATTGTCCGCAAATCCATGGCCATTGCGGCGGATATTTGTGTTTACACCAACAATAACATTGTCGTGGAATCACTCCCCATTAAATAAGATATTTCTTAAAACTGACTATCGGATTTTCATGAAACATGTCTGAGTTTTCACCAAGAGAAATCGTATCGGAACTTGACCGCTATATTATTGGCCAAAACGACGCCAAGCGCGCCGTCGCCATTGCTTTGAGAAACCGATGGCGACGCCAACAATTATCGGGCGACTTACGCGAAGAGGTTCTGCCAAAAAATATTCTGATGATTGGCCCCACCGGTGTCGGAAAAACAGAAATATCCCGCAGGCTTGCAAAATTAGCGCATGCGCCTTTCATAAAAATTGAAGCCACAAAATTCACGGAAGTTGGATATGTTGGGCGCGATGTTGAGCAAATTATCCGTGACCTGATGGAAGTGTCGGTCACGCTGGTGCGCGCGAAAAAACACAGCGAAGTTACCGCTCAGGCGCACCTTAACGCCGAAGAGCGTGTCTTGAATGCGCTCGTTGGCAAAGATTCCAGCGCCGCAACGCGCGAATCATTTCGCAAGAAATTGCGCACGGGCGAACTTGATGACAAAGACATAGATATTGAAGTGACGGATTCGGGTAACGCTCTGCCGAGCTTTGAGATCCCCGGCATGCCCGGCGCTCAGATGGGCATGATCAATCTAAATGATATTATGGGCAAAGCCATGGGGCAGCGCACCAAACAACGGCGCCTGAAAGTCAAGAACACCTACGACGTTCTGATCGATGAAGAGAGTGACAAACTTCTGGATGAAGAACAATTGATTCACGACGCCCTGCATCTGGTGCAAAACGAAGGCATCGTTTTTCTCGATGAAATTGATAAGATCTGTGCGCGCTCGGAAAAAGTTGGCGGCGACGTCAGCCGCGAAGGCGTGCAGCGCGATCTTCTACCTTTGATTGAGGGTACTGCCGTCAGCACAAAATACGGCGTGGTTCAGACCGACCATATTCTTTTTATCGCTTCGGGCGCTTTTCATTTGGCAAAACCCTCTGATCTCCTGCCCGAACTTCAAGGCCGCCTGCCAATCAGGGTCGAGCTTGACGCGCTCACCCGCGACGACTTCAAACGCATCCTCACCGAGCCTGAAGCCAGCCTTATCAAACAATATAAGGCGCTCATGGCGACCGAAAATTTCACCCTTGATTTCACTGATGACGGCATCGAAGCGCTTGCCGAAATCGCAGCGGAAGTAAACGCCACGGTTGAGAATATCGGCGCGCGGCGTCTCCAAACCGTTTTGGAGCGCGTGTTGGACGAGACCAGCTTCACAGCCACGGACCGGCCTGGTGAAAGTCTGGTGGTGGATGGCGCATTTGTCCGTAAGAATGTCGGCGATTTGGCTAAAAACACTGATTTGAGCAAATTTATCCTTTAACGCGCCTGTTTTGATATTTTTTACAAAATTCCCCTATGGATGACTCCCATAGAACGCGCATTTGCGCCATAATTGAGCTGTATGTTACGCTACACGCACAAAGACAAGGCGCCTGAAGCTCCGTCGGCATTTCACGAGGGCGCACAATAAGAGGGGATTGAAGATGTTCAAAACAGTCATCGCTCGCACGCTTCTAATCAGCGCCGCCAGCATTTTACTCTCCGGTTGTTTCGTTTCCGTCGATCCGCTGATCACGGGCAGCAAGATCGTCTACCCGCTTACCGCCGGCTCTTACGCTTATTACTCAAACGGAAGCAGTGAAGCTGAGTACGTCGCCGATATTGAAATCCGCTCTAATGGTTATTTTTCAAGCCACGCAGATTTTGATCATGACGGTGCGGTAATGCGGGACATGGGCAATGGTCTTTACATCGTGCAGGAACCCGAAACCGCAGGCGATAATGTGCAATACGGCCTTGTGAAAGTAGATGGCGGCACGGCTGAAGTTTGGGAGCCCGGTTGCGGTGATCTGTCGGAATCCGACCGTCTCGACCTCAATATTATCAAAGAGGATGACGGCGATTGCGCCTTTACTTCCTACCCTCAACTCCGCGAGGCGCTGTTGATCTACTTCGAAAATAACAAATCCTCGCCTGCAGGAAAATTCGTCCGCCAAAGCTCCAACCAACAAAGCACCACAACGCCCAAGAACAATGACGGGCGGGGCGGCGGAAGTTAAGGTCTACTGTTCCGACGAAGAACAACATAGAAAGCCCCGGCGCCGCCATGGCGCTGATGGGCCTGTTCAAAACCACTCACAAAATGCGCTAAGGGGGCTTGGCGCAACCAGGCGGGCGCCATCCGGCGCAAAACGCCTGAAGCGCTGCGTCCGCCTGATCCGGCGGGCGACCCTTTGCCTGTAATCACGAGAAGCGTGCGATTGCCGCGCTTTGCCGCCTCCTCAATGAACCGGCCAAGACGCGCATGGGCCTCATCTTGCCGGGCGCCGTGAAGATCGAGAACCGCATCAATCCGCCTCTTGCCACGCGCTAATTTTCTAACAAGGCCTGGGTCAAGTAAAGACGCGGGCGCAGGAGAAAGGGGGCGGGCGGGCGGTGATCCCTCCCATCCGACGGCGCGCGCAACAACCACCGGCCGCGGCGCGTTCAAGCGCGGGGCCGCGGGCGCTGATTTTCTTTCACCGCCCACCGCGCGGGACAGTTGACGGGTGTGCCGCATTGCCCAGCGCCACAACTCATTTTCCTCATGTGACAGCCGCCGCTTCTTCGTCATGGCGCGGTTTGCGGCGCCGTTACTTGCGCCGCCAATCGTTTCGGGATCAAAACGGTAAAGCGCCCCTGGTGCTTCATCAGTCCGGCCACCGCCGCAGCCTCACCGCTAAAGCCCCAAAAAACATCGGCGCGTCCCACGCCCCTGATCGCGCCGCCCGTGTCCTGCATCACCATTAAGCGGCGAAACGGCGTCTCTACAGGCGCCTCTTTCGCTCTCGCCGGTTCCGGCACAGGCTTCACGCCTTCGACCCACACGGGCGCGCCCAAAGCGTGAAACCGGCGGTCTACAGCCAGCGAGCGGCCTGGAGTTAGCTGCGCATTTTGCGCGCCCGGCGGTCCCAACGCCGGATCCGCTAGGTCAAAGGCCCGGAAAAACACATAAGAGGCGTTGGCGTTCATGAGCGCGCGCGCATCGCGGGGGTGGGCCTTTAACCAAGCGCGGATGGCCTGCATCGACATTTCCTCCCGGCTGATCGCGCCTTGGTCTATCAAGACCTTGCCGATCGCGGTGTAGGGATGCCCGTTGCTGGCCGCATAGCCCACGCGCATGACCGCGCCATCGTCCAAAATAACGCGGCCCCCGCCCTGAATTTGCAGAAAAAAGGCGTCAATAGCGTCATCCACCCACACCAAAACGTCTTCCCCTCGCGCGAGGGCTTGCGATTCAATGGCCGCGCGGGAGCCATAAGGCGCAAGGCGGTTTTGAATAATTTTACCAGCCAGCCGCTCGCCTTTGAGCTCCTCCCGGAAGAGGCCCAAATCAACACTGATGAGATCCTCCGGGCGCTTGAAAAGCGGAACGGAATAGCGGTCGGTGCGCACCAAGCCGCCGCGTAGTTGAGGCTCGTAATACCCGGTAAACAATCCCTCCCGCTCCCCACTTTGCGTAATCCGCACAGGAATGAAAAGTGATTCAAAATAAGTTCGGATCGCGGCGGGGTTCACCCCATCAATCATATCCGCGACGGCGCAGACCTCCCGCCAGTCAGACACGTGGCCATAAAGTTGTTGCAAACGTTCAGATTTGATCATGCGCCCCATGACGCGTTCCGGCGGCAAAGCGTTCACCTGATCGCAAGAGCGCAAAAAAGCGGCGAAGGCCGGAATCGGATCATCATCCCGCCATCCTTCAAGTTTAGAAAATGTTCCAAGCTTGATATACACAGAACCGGCGCCCAATTGTGGGTTGGGCCGCCCAAAATATGAGCCGACCAGCGCCGCCCCAAAAAGAAAGACAAGGATAAGAGCGCTAAAAACGCCAAAGGAACGCGCGGTCCTGGTCATGCGGCCTCATCCTCCCATGAAGATAAGACAGGGTTTCGGTGCGTATTTGAAGTCATTCTTAACGAGAAACGTTTGTTATGCGTCAGCCGACGTGCCGACGAGCAGCCAGTTAGGGTCCGCGCTCTTGGTATCGCGCGCAAATGTCCACACATCCGTTACACGCCGCACCGAGATAGGGTCGCCTTCTATAACGGCGCCCTCGGAATTTTTTGTAGCCGAGATGATTTCTGAAATGAATTTAACTGTGATCTCGGCAATACGCTCACGCAACGTTGTTTCCACAAATTCCGCTTTTTCAATACTCACCAGATTCGATTCAACGCTGACGCCGCTTTTCTCGCGTTCTGAAATTACCTGATCAAAACTGTCGTAAACATCCTTAGAGAGGAGGGGTTGCAAGGTTTTCCGATCACCGGCGGCAAACGCCGTGATGACCATTTCATACGCTGTTTTGGCGCCTGCAATAA
>JAJFIM010000088.1 GCA_021774995.1 Alphaproteobacteria bacterium
AATTGCAATTTTGCCGCTTCAACCGCACGGGGTAAGTATATTTATCTTCTGAATAACGACACCCAAGTTTTACCTGGCTTTCTGGATGAACTGGTTCAAACGATCGAGACCGAGCCGGGCGCTGGGATGGCCGGGTCGAAACTTCTTTATCCGGACGGCAGCCTTCAGGAGGCCGGCGGCATTGTCTGGCGCGACGGCTCGGCCTGGAATTACGGGCGCGGCGGCGCGGCTGACCGCCCGTCATACAATTATATGAGGGAGGTCGATTATTGTTCCGGATGCTCGCTTCTGATTTCAAAGGATCTTTGGGATAAATTGGGCGGTTTTGACGCGCATTTTGCGCCCGCCTATTACGAAGATACGGATCTGGCTTTTGCCGTGCGCGCGGCTGGGTTCAAGGTGATATATCAGCCGCTTTCCCGGATCATTCATGACGAAGGATCAAGTTCAGGCACGGATTTAACCGCGGGCGTCAAGGCGTATCAAGTTGAGAATCAAAAGAAGTTTTACGATAAATGGCGCGATGCGCTGCTCAACCATCGCCCCAACGGACAAGAGCCTGAAAAGGCGGCTTCGCGCGGCGGCAAGTTCAAATTATTGTTGATCGACAGTGTGACGCCAACCCCTGAAGAGGACGCGGGATCTTTGCGGATTTTCAATATGATCCGCATGATTCTTTCCATGGATGGAAAAATCACTTTTATCCCGGAAGACAATATTGCTTTTATGGAGGAGCATACTCCGGCCCTGCAAAGGCTGGGCGTGGAGTGCCTTTATTACCCTTATATAAAATCGGTTAATTCTTTTATCAAAAACCACGCCTCGGAATATGACTTGATCCTGCTTGTGCGCGGCCCAACGGCAAAGAAGTATACGGATCAAATTCGCAAATACGCGCCCGGCGTTCCTTTGCTTTTTGACACCCAGGATTTGCATTATTTGCGCATGCAGAGACAGGCAAAATTTGGCGGGTCGTCTCGGGCTCTTACCGAAGCCGAAGCCATGAGAAAGTTAGAACTTTCCGTTATGAGGGATACGGATTGCACCCTTGTTGTCAGCTCTTTCGAACGCGAGCTTCTGGGAAGGGAAGCGCCTGGCGTCCGGTGCGAGGTGCTGCCCCTCTTTATGGAGACGGAGGCGTTGACGACGCCCTTTGAGGAGCGCCGGGATATATTATTTATCGGCGGGTTCCGGCATCCGCCCAATGTTGACGCCGTGATGCATTTTGCCAAGGATATCTGGCCGCTGGTCAAAGCGGAGATCCCTGACGCCGCGTTTCACGTTATCGGCGCGGAAGCGCCGCCGGAAATCAAATCTCTGACAATTGACGGCCTTGTTATCCACGGCCATGTCCCCGACATAAAGCCGCTTTTTGCGCGCTGCCGGCTTTCCGTGGCGCCGCTTCGTTTTGGCGCCGGCGTGAAAGGTAAAGTGGGTACGTCTCTGGCCTATGGCCTGCCGTGCGTGGTTTCGCCAATTGCATTGGAGGGGTCTGGGTTGAAAGCCGGTGAGACGGTGCTTGAGGCTGAAACGCCCGCCCAATATGCGGCCCAAGTTGTGCGCCTTTATCGCGATAAGGCGTTATGGCGCACATTATCTCAGAACGGTTTGCGGTTTATCGATGAGACGTATTCAATAGATGTGAACGCCAGAAAACTTCAACATTTGATCGATGATCTTCTCATCGGCCGCTCAGGCGCGAATCAAATCTCTATGTGAGGAAACGCCGTCGCTGCCCGGAAACGCCTTGCCGTCCAGCGCCGTCTTCGAAATCGACAGGTGGTCATGCAGGACGCCCTTAAAAATCGACCGCAGATCAAGCGTTGGTTTAAGGTCCCGGCCTTCGTAAAGAGCGCGGGGGGCCAGACCCGGCCAGTCCGCGATGACGCGGCCTCCCTGCACGGCGCCGCCCGCAAGGAGCGCTGCGCCCCCCGTTCCATGGTCGGTGCCCCCTGTTCCGTTTACGGCAATGGTGCGCCCGAACTCACTGACGATCAGAAGAACTGTTCTATCCCATATGCCCCCCAGAGCGTTTTTTAGCTGAGCAACGCCCTCGTCTAATTGCTCCAGGCGCGTTGCCAGAAGGCCCGCCGCCGCGCCCTGATTGGCGTGCGTGTCCCAGCCGCCCGCCTCCAACACGCCGATCTCAGCGCCGCCATGGGAAGTCATCAATGTTGCGGCCCCGTCGAGGAGAGCGCGGAACGCGTCCGTTCTCCGGCGCGGGCGCGTCCCGCCCATGTTTGGCGTTTGCGCCGCAGCCATCAGGTCGTCCGTTTCAAGACTGCGGCTGAGCGCGGGGCCAAGGAGGGGATCATTTTTATAAAGATCCATCAGGCGGGTGATTGTATCGTTATCTGTCTGAGGCAGACGCGAGGGCGTCCATGACGTAACATTTGGGGAGCCTTGGAGCAGAAGAGGAACGCTCCCCCCAACAGCCAGGCCGCTGAAGGAAGACCCGTTCAGCGCCCTGCCCAACCAGCCGTCCGCCAGGGCGTAGGGGGCGGGGTCGCCCTGTTCCAACACATTCTGGGCGTCAAAATGCGACCGCGCGCGGTAAGGCGTCGCTGCAGCGTGAATCACTGTCAGTTCGCCTTGCCCGTACAGGTCATGGAGGTTTTTCAGGCGGGGATGCAGGCCAAATCCGCCCCCCAGATCCAGCAGGCCCCCCGCCGCGCCCGGCGGGGGCAGAGCCAGCGCTCCGCGCGCGCGCGCGTAATGCGGATCGGCGTAAGGGGCGATGGCGGCCAATCCATCAAGACCTCCGCGCAGGATCATGACGATCAACCGGGGCGCGGGCGCGTCTTGAGCAAAGCCCATGCGCGCGCCCAAAGCCGAACAGGCCATGACGAGGCCCAGTCCCTGCAGGGTTTGACGTCGGGTGATCATGGCGTTCACCTCCGTTGAAATTCCGGGGACATGAAAAGTAAGACAAACCCTTGAGACGCGTCGCTGGCGCGGGCAATGGCCTGGCGCGTTTGGGGCTTGAGCGTCTCGCCCAAAAGACGCTCCGCCAGGTCGCGCGGATCGCGTTGAGCGGGGATCCGCGCCGTCAGAGCGTTTGCCCATTCCAGGCGCTTTTTGATGGCGTCCGGCCCGACCCAAGAGAGGGCGTCATCCGGCCAGCCCGCCGGCGAGGGCGCGAAAAAGGGTCTTTGCCCCAGCATCGTATAAGCGCCCAGAAGATGGCGGCTCTTTTCCGGGGGCGCGTCCAACCCGCGCAGCGCCGAGATGATAAAATCATGGGGCGTTTTGAATTTGGCCAGAGGGGTTTGCCAGGGTTCGGGAGAAGAGATCAGCGTATTGGCGAGGGCTTCCAAATCGCCATCGGTTTTACGGAAATTTGCGGCCAAACGGTCAATGAGCGCGCCGGGCGGCGCATCGGCGGTAAAATGCCGGGCCAGTTTGGTTGCGATATGCGTTGCGGTCGCCGGATGGCGCATCACATCGGCAAGCATGTTTTCCGCTTGGCGCTGTCCATCGGTGCGATACGTCTTGCCGAGGAGCGTTTTGGCGCCGGGTTCATGGCGCCTTGCGTCAAAGGAAAAGGTCCCCGGCGTCCCATGCGCGGCGCGGCGGCCAACCACGGTCCAGCCGGTGAGCGCTTTGGCCAGAGCAATCACATCGTCCTGGGTGTAGCCGCCCGCCGCGCCCATGGTGTGAAGTTCCAATACTTCGCGCGCGAGATTTTCATTCAGGCCGCGCTTGCGGCGTTTTCCCACTGGGGAATTTGGCCCGGTGGATTGGGCGTTGTCTAAATAAAGCAGCATGGCGGGGTGTTTCAGCGCCGCCAGCGTCATATCGAAAAAACCGCCTGTGATATGAGGGCGGATGGCTTCCCGCTCATAAGCTCCGGCGATCGCGGCCACTTGCGGTTTTGTTGCGGAGACGGTGAAGTGATTGGACCAGAAATGCGCCAGGCGTTCGCGCAAAGGCGCATCGGTTGCGACGGCGCGTTTGGTCCGCGCGGTAATCTCATTTTCATAGGCCGTGCGCCTCACTTCCATTAAGGCGCGGGGGTTTCCTCGTTCTGGATTTTCGCGCTTTGTCTTCTGGCGTTGGCGCCTTTCGTCAAAAAACCGGGTTAAAGTTTGATGAGAAGGAGACAGATTGGAGGCGTCAAAGGCGGGGCCGGTTCGTTTTAATTGGGCGCGCAACCAATCAACGCCGTGCGAACCTATGTCGTCCAGTTCACTCTTTCCGGCGCCCAAACCAAATCGGTTGGCGGCAAGTGCGGCTGTCAGGGGCGCCATGGTTAGGATCTCTCGCAAAAGAGCGGCGGGGATTGCGCTCATCGATCTTTTAACGCCCCCTTGGATCAAATCCGTCGGTGGCATATGATCGCGTCACATAAATTTGCAGCTCGTTCACATACGAAAAATGGTCTCGCACATGGCGCCGCGCCCCGTTTTTATTATTGGGTCTTATCGCTCCGGCACCAGCATTTTGAGCTGGTGCCTGGGCCAGCACCCCAATATATGGCTGGTGCCTGAGACCTATTGGATTGCGGAATACGCACGCAGCTTTGAGCGATTTTATGCGCTGGGCACGGCGCAGCCCAAGGCGCATTTCTCGGTATCGGGAGCGACGCGCGAAATGGCCCGCGATTGGTTCGCAAAGTCCGTTGACGGTATCGTGAAAAAAACGGCGCAATTTCGGTATGAAACGGAAGTGCGCGATGAG
>JAJFIM010000089.1 GCA_021774995.1 Alphaproteobacteria bacterium
TCGATGTCGGCGACGCCGTGCGTTCTGACGCGGTCGTCGCTGAGATCGAGTCGAGTAAAATCGCCAATGAAATGGAAGCTCATGCTGACGGCGTTCTGCGACGCAGATTTGTCGAAGAGGGGGAAACGCTTCCCGTCGGTATTTTGTTGGGCGTCATTGCGGATGCGTCCGTTTCAGATCAAGAGATCGACGCCTTCGCGGCGTCGTTTACACCGGGCAGTGATGCGGAGACTTCTGAGGGCGGGGGGGAAGCGCCGCCGTCAGGGGCGGCTTACTCTGGTCAAGAGGGGGCGGCCGCGTTGCCGGGTGCGGGGTCTTCAGGCATCGAGATTCCGCAGCAGTTGAAGGAGGGCGCCCGCACGCCCGTCCTGGCGACTCACAACGCGGCGAAGCTGGCGGAACTTTGGGGTGTTAATTTGTCCCTCGTGACGGGGACCGGGCGCCGCGGGCGCATTTCAAAAACAGATTTGATCGCCGCTATTCTTGACGCCGGGGGATCGGTGGATGCGCGCGCCAAGGGGCGCAGACGCAAAGCAACCGGCGCGGGGGCGGCGGTTGGCGAGCATGTCGGAACGTCCGTCGCGGTCATGGATCGCTCAGCCTTTAGCCCTGACGTTTCCGGCGACGCGTATGAACAGCGGCCTCTGTCCAGAATGCGCCAGACCATTGCCGAGCGGTTGACGCTCTCGAAGCGCAACGCGCCTCATTACCGTCTGAGCGCCGAAATTATTTTGGATGAGAGTCTGGCGTTGCGGCGCCTGGCAAATGACAGATCAGACGCGTACAAAGTTTCGCTCAACGATGTGCTGATCAAAGCGGCGGCGCAAACCTTGATGGCGGTTCCGAACGTCAATGTCTGTTTTGATGGCGATGAGGTCCGATATTACAAAGACGCCCATATCGCGGTGGCGGTCGCGCTGGAGGCGGGGTTGATCACGCCGGTGATTCGGGCGGCGAATCGAAAAGGCCTGATCGAGATCTCTCAGGAAATGGCGTCTCTGGTCGACCGCGCGCGTCAGGGGCGCTTGTCGCCCGATGATTTTGAAGGGGGTACTTTTTCTCTCTCAAATCTCGGCATGTTCGGCATCCATCAGTTCGACGCCATCATCAATCCGCCTCAGGCCGCCATACTTGCCGTCGGGAAAGGGGAGCGCCGAAAGATTCTGGGGGAGAACGACGAAGAGATAATTGCGACGGTGATGACGGCGACCCTGTCATGCGATCACCGGGTCATTGACGGCGCTCTCGGCGCCGCGTTCATGCAGCAATTCAAAGACTATATGGAGCATCCGACGCGGATGCTTCAGTAAGGCGCTCTTTCGCGGGCGGGCGCTTTAGCTGACCGTTTCACGGGGGGGAACGCTCGGGTTCGCGCGGCGGTGCATACCCGTGCGCACGCAATTTTTAAGACTTGTGAATTGACAATGATCATGCGGTGTGATCACAATGTTAGGTCACACGATGCCAGAGAACCCTTATGGAACACTCTATACGGGCGCTCGCGTGTCAGAGTTCACGGATTTGCGTTTTTCAAATTCACGTCAAAATGGGGACCTGAACGGCGGTTTGTTTTTGATCTTTTAGAGGAATTAAGACGTCACAGTCTTAGGGAGAATAAGATAATGAAAGCTCTACACATACGCCGAATTTTGCTTGGGGGCGCGGCGGTTTTACCACTGCTTGTTTCACCTGTGGTTGCCCAGGATGGGCGGCCGTTGCGCAGTATTGATGAGATAATTGTTTCAGCTGAAAAGCGCGATGTTAATCTTCAAAAAGTGCCGTCCTCCGTGTCGGTGTTTACTAGTGAAGCACTTGATTCGCAGAGCGTCATCAACGCGGTTGATCTCAGTGGTCTTGCGCCGGGCTTGACCATTTCTAAAAATGAAGGTTTCAGGCGCGTCGTTGTTATTCGGGGCCTCGGGCTTGAAGCCAATCAAAACGATATCGCCAATCCGTCCGTGTCATCGCATATTGATGGCGTTTTCACGCCGTCTGATATTTCGCTGAATTCGGATTTTCTTGATATCGAACGCATTGAGATTTTGCGCGGACCGCAGGGGACAGTGTTTGGCCAGAACTCCACGGGGGGCGCCATTAACGTCGTCACCAAGCAACCAAAGCTTGATGAATTTGAGGGACAGGCAGATGTGTCTTTAGGGACGTTCGATCTCGTGCGGGTCCGCGCGGCAGTGAACGTGCCGATCAATTCGCAATTCGCGGCGCGGGCGGCGTTTTCTTATTTCAAACATGATGGCTTCACCAAAAACTTGGCGATTCCAGGCGTAAGGCTGGATGAAGAAGACAATTTTTCTGGGCGAATTCAACTTCTTTGGCAACCATCGCCTCAGTTTTCAGCGACTCTTCGCGCGCAATTTTTCACAACGGATGTGAATGACCGCGCGCAGAAAAACATTCTGGACCCGACGCCTGATCCGCGCAAATTAAGACAGGATTTTCCAGGCGGTTTTGAATTCGACAGTAAGATCTATAGCGCCGAGTTGAAATATGAGATGCCCTGGGCGACCATCAAGTCCATCACCAGCTATCAGGACGAAGAAGAGAATCAGTCGCGCGATACCGACCGCTCAGACGGTTTCTTTGCGCCCGCCGATATTGTGCCTGATCGTGGCCGCACGATTGAAACAATCACCCAGGAAATCAATATTGTTTCCGCGGGCGAACAAATATTACCGGTCGACTGGATTGTTGGATTCTTTTATCTCGACACGGAAACCAATGTCCGGTTTCTTGAATTTGCCGATTTCAATTTCGACGGCGTGATCGACACCACGATCGATACGGTTGATCCATTTTCTAATCCGGATTTAGGATTCCAGACCAGTTCGACGCCGACTCGAAAATCCTGGTCCGTCTACGCACAGGCGACTTGGAATGTTACGGACTATTTGAGATTGACCGGCGGCGTCAGATATACCGATGACGAAGTCAAAAGTCAGGTGACAAATTTCTTCGGCGCATTCGGCAGCACGCCCTTGCGCGCTGACACGACCAAGACGACGGGCAAGGTCAGTGTGGAATGGGATATCGCCGAAGATAATATGATCTATGCTTCATGGACTCGCGGTTTCAAACCGGGCGGCACCAATTTGACGTCGGGCGCTTTTGTGCCACCCACATACGGGGATGAGACCATTGACGCATATGAAGTCGGCTTGAAAAACCGATTCATGGATGATCGGGTGCAAATCAATCTCGCCGCGTTCTTTTACGATTATGAAAACTTCCAGTTTCAGAACACCGATCCATTGCCCTTTAGTGGCGGCGTTGACAATATTCCGAAATCTGAAGTCTACGGCGTGGAAGGCGAGTTAACGGCTTTCTTGACGGATAACCTCCGGCTCGACGCCAATTTCGCCTATCTAAAAACTGAAGTCACGAGCAGTTTTCTTGTTCTCGACAGTGTTGCCGGAAACAACGCCCAAAATGTTTTGTTGGGAATGGGTTTCGATTTGTTCAGTCCTGAAGTGTTCGCAGCCCGTTCGGCGGCGATCACAGATATAAAGGGAGCTGATCTGCCGAAAACGCCTGAATTCGCCACCAATATCAATCTGTATTACGATATTGATGTGCAAAGCATAGGCGTGATGACGGCGCATGTTCAGTATACGTATCGTGATAGCTTCAATTACCGGGTCTTTGATAATGCCGCGACAGATCAGGTAGGGTCCTATGATTTGTGGAACTTTGATCTTAGGTGGCAGCCGGAAAATCAAGACTGGACTCTCGATTTCATCGTCACCAATATTGAAGATGATAACGCTGTGAACTCGCGCTTTACGGATGTGTTCGGCGTCGGCAGTACGAGTGATGAACTGGTTGCGCCGCGTCAATTCATCATTAGAGCTGGATTCAGGTTCTAGTCAGTAAATTTAAATGGACGTCAGTAAGTGATAAAGCAAAGGGTGAAACATCCCTTTGCTTTTTTGCGTTCTATTTTCGAAGCGCTTATGTAAAAGTTGCGAAGCGCGAATAAGCGCCGAAATATTCATAACCCTTTGGGTTTATCGCAGGTGAGGTCACTCTTGTGGCTACAAGGCTATCAAAAATAATCTTGATGCTGTCGGTGGCTGTTTTTTCGTCACTGGTGGTTTTTAACAACGTCACCGACTACGACTCGAATTTTCAATTTGTGCGCCATGTCTTGCTGATGGACACAACTTTTCCAGACAATAAAGGCCTGTGGCGGTCTATTTCCAACCCCCTTCTACATCATTCTTTTTACATCATGATCATCGCCGGGGAGGCGGTCGTTGCGTTGCTGGCGTGGATCGGCGCCCTGCGGTTATGGCGCGCAGCGGGAAACGCCGACGCATTTAACCGCAGCAAGGACGCCGCAATTTGGTCTTTGACATTGGGTATCGTGTTGTGGTTCACCGGTTTCATCGCGATAGGGGGCGAATGGTTTCTGATGTGGCAATCACAGGTATGGAATGGCCAGCAAGCGGCTTTTAGAATCACGGTCTATTTTGCTCTGATCTTGCTGTTTATCGTAAAAAAGGACGATGATTGAGAAAAGCGGACTGAAATATGATATTTGGGTAACAATCTATGTCATGCCGGTTATTATATTTTGCCCATTATAAGTGTGGTTTCATATTGAGAGATATTAAGATAGTAGGATACCGGACATATATAAGGATATCTTATGCACGAGAAATTAGACTCGAAAAGTAAAGACCAGAACGGCGAAGCTCCGAAGAAAACGGTTCAGAACCTCGTTTATAATGAGCTCCGCCGTAGTCTGATGATCGGCGCTTTTGCGCCTGGCGACAGAATCAGTCTGCGGAGCCTGGCTCAGGAGATGGGGACCAGCATGATGCCGGTCCGAGAGGCTGTGAATCGGCTTATTGCGGAACGCGCTTTTGAGGTTCTCCCCAATAGAAGCATCTGCGTACCGCCCATGCCCCGCGAGAAGTTTAATGAAATCACGCATTGGCGCATTCAGCTTGAAACCACTGCGACGCGAGACGCCTGTGCGAACGCAACTCCAGATCTGATTAAGAAAATCGAGAGCATTAACGATGAGATGATTGAAGCCTTCAAATCCGATGCGCGCGAAGAGGTGCTTTCCTGTAACTACGCCTTTCATTTTGCCATTTATGAGGCGGCGGGATCGTCCGTCTTGCTGCCTATGATCGAGAGTCTTTGGCTTCAAGTCGGGCCGTTTACGTATTATTCAATGCCATCGCCCAAAGACCTGTGGAATGCAAAATTCCACCGCCAGATTATCGACGCCTTAAAAGACGCCGACGCGGACGCGGCGGGCAAAGCCATGGAAAAAGACATTACGAATACGGCCGATTACCTCAAGGAACGCGGCTACGATAACACCACGAAGCTACGGCGCATCATGCGCTGACGCCGCAGGCTTGCCGATGAGACCTTATTGGGTCAAGGCGCCCCATCCCCTTCGGCATCCTTGCTGATCAATGGGGTGATAAGCATTGTTGCCGCCATGATCAGGTATCCCACAGCCCATTTGTTTAACTCCATAGAGGGCAACAGCAGCTTGCCGATCACGTCGCCAGGGATGATTTCATATGTGTGAATGAAACCCGCCGCGGAAAGAAAAGCGGCAAACAGAAACCAGAGCGCGGCTCTATTAAACTTTTTGTCGATAATGCAGATAGCGGCCGCCGTCAGCACGGTGCAGGTAAAAAGATAGCCTTGAGAGAGGGCGAAGACGCCATCTGAATAAATGGACCTGATCGACACGAAGGATTGGTTGAGCGTGTCGTCAAAAAAGTTTTTATTGGCCAATTCCCCAGCAACGAACAGCGTGTTCTTCATCATGCCACTGACGAAAGCGGCAATGGCGGGAACAAGGCCGAGGGCGACGGCGGGCATATATTTTGTTTCCGTGGCCTGGAACGCTTGTGCGCCCATGATGAGGCCGATCCAGATGAGGATGGTCATGCCCGCCTCAATCGGAATGAAATGCGTGAAGACGCCCATGGTTCCCGTGAAAGCGACGAGTGTCCATACCGCGCCGTTTAATGTTGAGTAGCCGGCCCGGGCGCCCATTTTTTTGTAACCGGGATGACCCAGATATATGGATGTTGGAAAGGGCGACCCAAAACTCGCCGCCGCCAAAGTGCCGATTCCGTTGACCATCAGCGCGGGCTTGGCTTCGTAGCTGTCCCCGGCGGCGGCGGCCGATTCGATATTTTGCAAAGACCCCAACAAAAAAGCGAACCCCATAGGCAAAAAGATGGGGAGGAAATCGAGAAGTAAATTAAGTTCCCGCCAGATATCGCCGATGACGGGTATGGGAACTTTCAAGCCAAAATTGCTGGTGTCGAGCGCGCCGACCGGCACGACGGTCGGCATATCGAGCATATAAAGAATCCAGGCAATGGCGGTTCCGGCGCCCAGAATGATCGCTCCGGAGGGAATGCCCAACCGGCTCCGCATGCCGCCGAAATAAAACACGAAAGCCAGGGAAAGCGTCGTGAAGCCGATCAGGGGAAACGCGAAGGTTCGGAAAACGAAATCCATGCTGATGAATGTCAGGCCAATCCCGCCTATGGCCACGAGCAAAGCGGGGCGGGGTGTGATCTTGCGGATGTGGTGGGCGAAGAAGGCGCCGCTGAACTCGATCAGGCCGGAACCGATACACGCGACGATCCCCGCATGCCAGGCGAACACATCGGCCTGTTCTTTTGAAAACCCCTCTGACAGCGCCTTTTGCTGGATAGGCAGCATAATCAGAAAGCCGAAGACGATCACCGTCAAAATGCTCGTTCCGTAGGGCAGCGCGCACACATCCGTCCTGTTTTCGCGGCGGGCCAATTTCATCGCCTGGCGCGCGTAAAAAAGGTTGCCGAGTATGAGTCCCACGGCGGCGGC
>JAJFIM010000090.1 GCA_021774995.1 Alphaproteobacteria bacterium
CCCTCGGACGGCCCCAATATGGTGCCGCTTAGCCAAATGAAGGATTTGCTGGAGCGCCTGCGGGATTTCGACCGTTTGGCGAAAGCTGAATAAAAGTCAATTGCCTAGATTCCTTTTCTTGCCGGGTGAGGGGAAGTGCGCTATGACGCGCCTTGAAAAGACCTTTCGATTTATCCAGAGGAAACGACGATGGCTGTCCCACGCAATAAGACCACACGCTCTAAGCGCAATATGCGCCGGGCGCATGATGGCCTGCCTCTCAATACTTTTATTGAAGACAAAGAATCGGGTGAGCTGCGCCGCCCGCACCACATCGATCTAAAAAGCGGTAAATACCGTGGCCGCCAAGTGCTCGACCCCCAAGACGATTAGGCGCTTCGCTCATGACGGCAATCCTTGATATCACCGGCCGGGAAATTCTCGACAGCCGGGGCAATCCCACGGTTGAAGTGGATGTTATTCTGGAGGACGGGTCCTTTGGCCGTGCCGCCGTGCCATCGGGCGCCTCAACAGGGGCGCATGAGGCAATGGAATTGCGCGATGGAGATCAATCGCGTTATGGCGGCAAGGGCGTCCTGACGGCCGTCGGCGCCGTTAACGGCGAAATTTTTGACGCCCTTTCCGGCATGGAAGCTGAAGAGCAGCGCTGGATCGATCAAACTCTGATCAATCTTGACGGTACGCCCAACAAAAACCGCCTGGGGGCAAATGCGATTTTGGGCGTATCGCTGGCGATCGCGAAAGCCGCCGCCGTAGCGTCTGACCTTGACCTCTACCGCTATTTAGGCGGCGTCCAGGCTCGCATCTTACCCGTGCCGATGATGAATATTGTCAATGGCGGCGCGCATGCGGACAATCCCATCGACATACAAGAATTCATGATCATGCCTGTGGCCGCCGCATCGCTAGCAGAGGCGGTGCGCATGGGTTCGGAAGTTTTTCACGCGCTCAAAAAAAGCTTGTCGGACAAAGGGCTGAGCACGAATGTTGGGGATGAAGGCGGATTTGCCCCTTCGCTGGCGTCCACCGATGAAGCTTTGGGCTTTATCATGAAGGCGGTGGAGAATGCGGGCTATCGGCCGGGGGAAGATATCCACCTGGCCCTCGATGCAGCGTCTACGGAGTTTTATAAAGACGGCAAGTACCATTTGGAGGGCGAGGGCAATACGCTCGATGCCGCCGGTATGGTCGCCTATTATCAGGATCTCGTTGCGCGTTATCCAATTATCTCCATCGAAGACGGCATGGCCGAAGATGATTGGGATGGGTGGATCGCCTTGACCCAAGCTCTGGGCAAACAGGTTCAATTGGTCGGGGATGATCTATTCGTCACCAATGAAACCCGCCTTGCGGAAGGCATTGATCGGGGCGCCGCCAATTCAATTCTCATAAAAGTCAATCAGATCGGCACATTGTCGGAAACCTTTGATGCGGTTGATATGGCCCATCGCGCATCCATGACGACCGTGATGTCGCACCGTTCCGGCGAGACGGAAGATTCGACCATTGCGGATTTGGCCGTTGCCGGCAATTGCGGTCAAATCAAAACGGGCTCTCTTGCGCGCTCAGAGCGGGTGGCAAAATACAATCAGCTCATGCGCATCGAAGCTGCATTGGGGCCGATGGCTTCCTATGCCGGGCGTTCTGTTCTGAAAAGCTGATAATTCCGCTCTCTCCCCTCTGCGCATTCCTTAACGCAACGTTAACCTAACCAATGCTTGAAATAGGCGTAGGCGGATTCGCCTTCATTAGCTGAAATCTTTTCTCTCCATATTCAAGAGTCGAAATGTTCAAAGAAAAACTTGCCGGAACGACATTGCTGCTGTGCGTTTCCTTTGTGCTTGTTTATTTCGGCTATCAAGTTTTATACGGAAACCATGGGCTGATACGATTGATGCAGCTCGATGAGGAAGCCGAGCGCTTGGCTTACGAACTCACTGAAGTTCAGGAACAGCGCGCCAAACTCGAAACGCGCATTCATCTCTTGCGCCCGGAGAGCCTTGACCTCGACATGCTGGATGAAAGGGCCCGCGCCGTACTCGGCTACGCCCATAAAAACGATTTGGTGATCGCCGATCCCGCTGATTAAGGCGCGGCGTTTTTCAAGGTTGCAGTGCAGCGCGAAGTATCGGTCATAATCGGTCGCCTGCGCAGCCAAAAAAGCCACAATAAAACGATGAAATTATTCACCATTTCCCTTATATAATGGGGTAAATTAACCGTGTTTATTCTTAAGGTGAAAACTGCGCTACCTTTAAGCGCACAGACGCGGCTGACACTGGGGCCAAGATCCCACTTTAAAAAAATGGTTTCAGCATAAAACATAGGGACTGAGAGACAAAATGGCGGCCAGCAAAGCCAACGGAAACACCCAGCCGGTTAAAAAGAAAAGCCCCTCCAAAAAAGCGGCTGCCGTTAAGGCAAAAAAATCAACCGTCAGCAAAGCCGATTTACTTAAATTCTATTCTGATATGCTGTTGATCCGCAGATTTGAAGAAAAGGCCGGGCAACTCTATGGCATGGGTTTGATCGGCGGTTTTTGCCACCTCTATATCGGGCAGGAAGCCGTAGTGGTTGGCATGCAGGCGGCTATAGAGGAAGGTGATCAAGTTCTCACTTCTTACAGGGATCATGGTCATATGCTGGCCTGCGGAATGGATCCCAAAGGCGTGATGGCGGAACTCATGGGACGCCGCGACGGATATTCGCGCGGCAAGGGCGGATCAATGCACATGTTCAGCGCCGAGAAAAATTTTTATGGCGGCCATGGAATTGTCGGCGCGCAGGTGCCGATCGGGACCGGTCTTGCGTTCTCCAACAAATTTAAAAATAACGGCCGGGTGACCCTGACCTATTTTGGCGATGGGGCGTCCAACCAAGGTCAAGTGTATGAAAGTTTCAATATGGCGGAGCTGTGGTCGCTGCCCGTCGTCTATGTGATTGAAAACAACCAATACGCCATGGGCACAAGCGTAAAACGGGCATCATCAGAAACGCATCTTTATAGGCGCGGCTCAGGTTTTCGCATCCCCGGCGAAGAAGTGGACGGGATGGATGTCGTAGCCGTGCGCGAAGCGGGGCGCCGCGCCGCAAAATGGTGCCGCGATGGCAAAGGGCCGACCATCCTGGAAATGAAAACCTATCGCTATCGGGGACATTCGATGTCAGACCCGGCAAAATACCGCACGCGCGAAGAAGTCCAGGACGTCCGCGAACATTACGACCCCATTGACGCCTGCAAACGCCGCATTACGCAAGCCGGATATGCCAACGACGACGCGTTAAAAAAACTCGATAAAGAAATTAAAGCCATTGTGGCGGAGGCTGTGGAATTTTCTAAAAACAGCCCTGAACCTGACCCTGAAGAGCTCTATACGGATGTTCTTGCGGCGGTTTCTTAAAAAGATAAAAGGGTCAAACACTGATGTCCATTGATGTCCTCATGCCCGCTCTCTCCCCAACCATGGAAGAGGGCACCCTCGCCAAATGGTACGTAAAGGAGGGGGACAAAATAACTTCCGGCGATGTGATCGCGGAAATTGAAACCGATAAGGCGACCATGGAAGTCGAGGCGGTGGATGAAGGCGTGATGGGAAAAATTCTCATTCCCGCGGGAAGCGAAGGGATCAAAGTAAATGTTCCCATCGCGGTGATCCTTGAAGAAAACGAGGAGGGGAAAGCGGCGCCGACACTTTCCAACGCGCCGCCCGCAAACGAAAAGGAGCCGACACTCCAAGACGCCCCCGAAGACGTGCCTGAAAGTCTGCTGCCCGGCGGTCGGCGCGCAGCCGTAACCGTGGATGCGCAGGCGCCGCAAACGCTGAGCGACCCCGACCTCCCCGCAGGCACGGCTATGCAGACCCTCACCGTGCGTGAGGCTTTGCGCGACGCCATGGCGGAAGAAATGCGCCGCGATGACACTGTCTTTTTGATGGGCGAGGAAGTTGCGCAATATCAGGGCGCCTATAAGGTTAGCCAGGGACTTTTGGAAGAGTTCACAGATAAACGCGTCATCGATACGCCGATTACCGAACACGGATTCAGCGGTTTGGGCGTCGGGGCGGCCTTTGGCGGCTTGCGTCCCATTGTTGAGTTCATGACATTTAATTTTGCTATGCAAGCCATGGATCAAATCATCAATTCCGCCGCCAAGACGCGCTATATGTCGGGTGGACAGATGAGTTGCCCTATCGTATTTCGCGGCCCCAATGGGGCGGCGTCGCGCGTCGCGGCGCAGCACAGCCAGGACTATGCGCCCTGGTATTCGCACGTGCCTGGCCTCAAGGTCATTGCCCCCTATAGCGCCGCCGACGCCAAAGGCCTGCTGAAATCCGCAATTCGCGATCCCAATCCAATTGTTTTCCTTGAAAACGAAATCCTCTATGGGCAAAAATTTGAAGTTCCGGTGATGGACGATTTCTTGCTTCCCATTGGCAAGGCTAAAGTCGTCCGTGCGGGAACGGACGCCACAATTGTCGCCTATAGCCGATCTGTGGAATATGCATTGACGGCGGCGGAAACTCTGGCGGGCGAGGGGGTGGATGTGGAAGTCATTGATCTGCGCACCTTACGGCCGCTTGATAGCGCGACCATCATTGCGTCAATTCAAAAAACGGGCCGCCTTGTGACCGTTGAAGAAGGGTGGCTGCAATGCGGCATTGGCGCGGAAATCGCGACACGGGTCATGGAACAGGCTTTTGATTATCTGGACGCGCCCGTCGCGCGTGTCGCACAGCAGGATGTGCCTTTACCCTATGCCGCTAATCTGGAGGCGTTAAGCCTGCCGGGTGCAGGCGATGTGGTAGCCGCAGTAAAGTCAGTTTGTTATATTGAATAATCGCCTCGGGCGCGTGGGCGCTCTTAACTTACCACATTAAATCCGGATAAAAAGCGTGATCGAAAAAGGTAATTTGTTGAGAGGTTTGAAAGCCTTCAATGAGAAATCTGCGAATTTGGCGAAGTTTTTGGGCTACGCATTTTTTGGCGCCGTCGTTCTGGATTATGCCGGGGTCTTTAAAGGGTTAAACGCCAAAATCGGATTTGCGATCACCGGTATGGAAGTTTTAGCACTTGTCATTATTGTCATACACTTTTCTTTAAAAATGTTTTTTACTAAAAACCCTATTCAAACGGATTTGAGTCATCTGGCTAAACCCCAGAATATTCACCAAGTTAAAAATTGGTTGCGAGGACGCGAACTCCCAAAATTTACGTCCCTTGAGCAAAGTCTCTATTGCTTTGCTGATAATGATGAATTGCTTGAAACAGCCTCAAGGATGAATCACGATGCGTTTCAGCAGTCTCAGTTTGGTTTTGATTCTGCAAAAATGTTGTGGCGTAATAAAAACCTTGCTGCTCAAAATGATAAAATTATCATGCTTATGCGCGACCCTGAAGAACTCGAAAAGTTTTTTGGGTTTTCATATGTGATTCCTTTAAACAAATTGGCTACGCGGCTCTATCTGGAAGGTAAAATATCTGATACTGAGATGAATCCGGATTGCTTGCCGCCTCCTGGGGAGCTGCCCAATTCTTTGATGGTGTTTGCTATCGCCTTGGAACAGGATTACCGCCTGAATAAGGGAATTGATAATGAGAAATATCTCATGCTTCTGGTGCAAGGCGTCATGGAACATGCTTTGACTTTATGCGGCGGCGTTCATGACAACCTTCCGGTTCTCTATGCTCAGACCGAAAGCCGCGGCATAACCAGATTATTGACCAGTTACGGTTTCAGTAAAATTGGGCAGTTTTCTGCAGACGGATGTGAGATATTGCGTATGTATCCAGAAAAAGCCGAGTTCTTGTTTGCTTGAAACCCTAGAGAGGTGAAGACCCGCTATGCCGATACCCATCCTCATGCCAGCA
>JAJFIM010000010.1 GCA_021774995.1 Alphaproteobacteria bacterium
AATGATGAAGCCATATCCTTTAACCGAATCAAACCATTTGACGACGCCTTTAACCTCGAATGCATCATCCGCCGCATCAGAGGAAACAGAAACACCTTCATCCATCCTCGGAAAATAGCCCTTATGAATCAGTTGTTGAGATGAACCGACGACACTACAAATTAAGGTTAACACGAAAATATCATCTTCTGAAAGCGCCGGATCGTCAAAATTACTATTTCTGCTAGGAAATTCGCATTCAAGATGAAAATAATTGACCTATCAGCCCGCGAAACCCTAAATCTGCAAGACCGCAATGAGATTGCTAATGTCAGTTTCGAATCATTGTGCACAACAATAAAACTGCGGAAGACGCAGTTAATTCGCGCGCATCAACAGCTCATGTGTTTAATTTTGTGGCCTTGAGTGGATTACTCTGTGAAATCGGTTCAACATGCAGATGCGCCGAAATTCAAATTTTTTGAATTTTAACTCTAAAACCGAGACTTAAGATATGAAAATGATGGGAGAATATCATATCAATGCGCACCGCGATGCGGTGTGGCTCGCGCTCACTGACCCCGTTGTTCTGCGCCAATCCATCCCCGGTTGCGAGTCCATACTCCAAACAAGTGAGACAGAGATGGATGCTGTCGCGACCGTGAAGGTTGGGCCGGTTAAGGCCAAGTTTAAAGGCCGGGTCACGCTGAGCAATCTTAACCCCCCCGATTCCTATACGATACAGGGAGAAGGCAAAGGGGGCGCCGCCGGCTTTGTCAAAGGATCCGCGCATGTGAAACTCACCGAAGATAAAAATATGACTATGCTCACCTACGAAGTTGAGGCCCGTATCGGAGGAAAATTAGCCCAGGTTGGCCAAAGGCTAATCGATCAAACCGCAAAAAAGATGGCGGATGATTTTTTTGACTCTTTTTCAAAATTAGCGGGCGAAAATTCGCACGATGCCGTTGAACCCAAAAATCATCTTGACCGCGCCCCTTCAGACGCCCCCACGCCGGCGCCGCTGTCAACAATATTGAACGGTGGTCTGCCTCCCTCTATCTGGATCAGCGGACTGATTGTTTTCATATTCGCTTTAGTCCTGATCACTGATAAACTACCTACCGGGTTTCCTTAATGTTGACGATGAGAATGATATGCCTTCCCAAAACATGGCCATAAACGGCAAGGCGGTCCATTTCGATGGTGATGACCGGACGTTATTGGTCGATTTTTTACGCGATGCGCTTGAGCTGACGGGAACGCATGTTGGCTGCGACACAAGTCAATGCGGCGCGTGCGTAGTGCTGATGGACGGGGTGGCCGTCAAATCCTGCACTATTTTGGCGCGCCAGGCTGAAGGCCGCGAGATCACCACGATAGAAGGATTGAGCGGCAAAGAGCTGCACCCCTTGCAAGCCGCCTTTCAACAATGCCATGCCCTTCAATGCGGGTTTTGCACACCCGGAATGATTCTCGCCGCCCATGACATGATCCGCCGCGGCGCGGCCCGCGATGAAGCGCAAATTCGCCATGAGTTGGAAGGTAATTTGTGCCGGTGCACAGGCTACCAGAATATTGTAAAGGCCATTAAGGCCGCCGCCATTAACCAGACAGAGTAAAGAATGTACGCGTTCACCTACCATGGCGCCGAAACGTTGGAGCAAGCCCAAGAATTGCTAGCCAGCGGCGACGATCCCAAAATTCTTGCAGGCGGACATACGCTTTTGCCTACTATGAAGCAGCGCCTTGCCAATCCAAGCGATCTCATTGATATCGCCGGGATCAATGCTCTAAGTGGGATAACGCTTACGGGCGCGGCGCTGTCCATAGGCGCAATGGAAACCCATGCCCAAGTGGCGGATTCACCGGTTGCACAGCGCGCCATTCCGGGCCTCGCCGCCCTCGCCGGTCAGATCGGCGACCCGCATGTGCGCAACCGGGGCACCATTGGCGGATCACTCGCCAATAACGATCCCGCCGCTGATTACCCCGCTGCGTGCCTCGCGCTCGGCGCGCTTATTCACACCACGCAACGGCAAATCAAGGCGCAGGATTTTTTCACGGACTTGTTTGAAACCTCCCTTGAAGAGCATGAGATTATCACGCGTATTGAATTTCCCACGCCCGAAATAAGCGCTTACGCAAAATCTCCCAATCCCGCTTCGCGTTACGCCCTTGTGGGTGTTTATGTCGCCAGAACCCAAAATGGCGTGCAGGTTGCCGTAACCGGAGCAGGTCCTGTCGTATTTTTGGCCACGGGGTTCTCTCAGGCTTTGGAGCGGTCTTTTTCGCGCGGCGCGCTGAATGGCGTGACAGTGAGTCCTGAGGGACTCAACGCCGATCTCCACGCCAGCGCGGCCTATCGCGCGCATCTGATTGGGATCATGGCGCGCCAAGCCGTAACCACTGCACTTTCCCAAAAGCAGGGCGCACCGTCATGAACGCACACGGCGATGATATTCTGCAACAGGCGTTTACCTGGCAAGCCGGCGGACAAGGCGTCGCGTTGGCCACCGTGATCAAGACCTGGGGCTCAGCGCCCCGCCCCGCAGGGGCTCAACTTGCCGTAAATGAGAGCGGCGCCTTTGTGGGTTCAGTCTCGGGGGGATGCATTGAAAGCGAAGTGGTGGAACGGGCTCTTGATATTATCACAAGCGGCGGAGCGCAACTTTGCGAATTTGGAATCTCCAACGCGCGCGCCTGGGAGGTGGGTCTGGCCTGTGGCGGCGCGATAAAAATATATATTGAACGCGTAGATTAAGAAACCTTGTCAAGCATATGAAAAGTGAAACTCTTCACAAGCTACTTGATGCGCGGCGCGCACATAAACCCGTCACCCTGATCACGGATTTAGAGACAGGCGAATCCTGGGTAAATTCATCCGATGATGAGAGCGCCGAACCCCAAGCATCATACCCCGCAGATGTGGGGGAGGCCGCACGGCGCGCGCGCGCGCAGGGCAGAGCGCTCATCATCGAAAAGGAGGAGAACGCGTATTTCCTCAACCCCTACCTTCCGCCTCTACGCTTGATCGTGGTCGGCGCCGTGCATATCGCCCAGCCCTTATGCCGGATGGCGATGCTGAGCGGTTATGAGGTGGCCATTATCGACCCGCGCACGGCTTTTGCGACAACGGCGCGATTTCCGGATGTTGACATGATCACTGAATGGCCCGGCGAAGCTCTGCGCGCGCTCAGACCCGACTGTCGAACGGCGGTCGTTACGTTGACGCACGACCCCAAACTCGATGAACCGGCGCTGGATGCGGCCTTGCGTTCAAACGCCTTTTATGTTGGCGCTCTGGGAAGCCGCAAAACCCATGCCGCCCGGTTAAACCGGCTTGCCGCTGAGGGACATGAGGATGCCGCGCTGCAAAAAATTAGCGGCCCCGTCGGTCTCGATATAGGCGCCAAGAGCCCCGCAGAAATAGCCCTCTCAATTTTGGCTGAGATGACATTATTTTTACGCGACGGAAAAGCGCCGCGAAAATGAAAATAAACCCTCCTAAAATCACGGCGCTCGTTTTAGCCGCCGGTCAATCACATCGTATGGGCGGAACCCACAAACTGCTGACGATGGTCAAGGGACAAGCCATCATTCGCCATACAGTCAACAATATTCTCCAATCCCGCGTCGACCACATTTCAGTAGTAACAGGGTTTGAGAACGAACGCCTTGAATCCTGCTTGCAGGATTTGCCAGTCTCATTTCTTTTGAATCCCGAATATACATCAGGAATGGCAAGCTCCCTGGCGAAGGGGATTTCCGCTCTGGACGCTTCAGTTGACGCCGCGCTGATCTGTCTGGGCGACATGCCAAGCGTGACGCCCCGCGCCATAGATAGGCTCGTCCAGACATTTGACCCGGACGCCGGTTGCGCCATATGCGTTCCCACCCACAAAGGCGTTCAAGGCAACCCCGTGCTCTGGGCAAGACACTTCTTCCCCGAACTGCAATCACTCACCGGCGATCAGGGCGCCAAACAACTACTTGAAACGCACGAGGCATTCGCCGCAAAATTGGACATGCCCGATGAACCCGGAATAATTTTTGATATTGATACGCCTACGGACTTAGACGCATTTGGAATAGCGTTGAAATAAAGTTATTGCATAGTTATGTATTTTAAATTTCGGGATAGGATTATTTCTGAGGCCGCGAAACCTAGCGCTTCCTTGTGCAAAACGAAAAGGCGGGCCCCAAAAGACCCGCCTTTGCCACCCCACAAAATCCATCAATGCACCCCCCAATAAGGCACTGATTTGAAGTGGCATATTCGTATGCAGAGCTTGCCTGCCCTGACGAGATGAAACGGTACGCAGGCTGTGGGTTCTTGTCCATGCTTTTCAAGGTTTGAAAGCCCGCAGATCTCAAAAAGACTCTCTATCGTTGCCATTGTGCAACATCTGAAATGAAGGGAATGAGAGCGCCGGAAGAAATGCAATTCTACCAAGAAGGGAAGTCATTTTTCATATTTTACAACCATTTTCCAAGAAGCGCAGCCGCATTGCCCGCAAGAATCCTCTCTTTGTCAGTCCGTGAGAGAGAGGATGATTTAATTTCATTGAGGGACCATTCTGCGCTGAAAATTGGCGTATCCGTTCCCAGCACAATGTGGTCCGCTCCATAGAGTGCTGCAGCGCACTCAAGTGCGCGGGCGCCCAGCGATGAGCAATCAACCGTGAGGCGCCGCGCTTTTTTGGATGGCAAGTCGGCGCCCGGAAAACGGGTAAGTATGGTGTGGTCCATACGTTCCACCGCCATCGGCAAAGTCCCGCCAAGATTAGCCATATGAAGCGATACATCCGGGTAGGCGTCAAGAAACTCTGAATAGAGAAGCGTCACCATTGCCTGAGCGACATTGTGCTGCGTCTCGAGCGCGCGTCTCGGCACGGTCAGGCTCAAAGGTTCTTGCACGGCCTTGCCCGATACCGGATATTCATCAGGCCGCCAGCCTGGATGAATAAACAGATGCAGACCCTTTTCTTGCGCATATTCGAAAACCGGGGCCAATCGCTGCGCGTGAGCGAGACTTAGAAAAGCGTTATTGGGTAAAATTGCGCCGATCAGTCCCAGCGTTTCCACTGCGCGTTTGAGTTCTGCGATACAAGACGCGACCTCGGCCAACGGCAAAGCGGCCAGACCCAGAAAACGTGATGGATAGGCGCGGCACTGATGCGACAGATCATTATTGAAAAGCCTAACCAGTGGAACAGATTCCTCAAGCGGCAGGTAATCGATCCCGAACAATCCCGGCAGAGACAAAACTTGAGCGTCAATCCCGACGCGATCAAGAAAGTCTATGCGCAGGGCAGTGTCTATGAACTCATTTGAAAACGGCAAGACGCCATCAGGCATGTGGTAGCTCTCGGCGCCCTCCCCGTCTTGACTGATTCGGGGCGCGGTCTTTCGACGTCGCAGTTCATCCGCCAATTTAAGCGGCACATAGTGGGCGTGGAGATCGATGGTCATGTCGGATAGTTTCCATAGCCAATGTTATAAGTCACTTCACCTCCCGGTATATTCGGAAGAAGACAATTAGGATAGGGTCCTTTGAAACAAACTCAAAAGGAAAGAACACACAAAAGCTATGGCAAAACACCAACAAAACCCCATAAAAATCGTGACCATATTAGGAACATCCCGGCCCGGTAATTTCACGAGCCGCGCTCTCGCACTCGTCCATGATGAATTTAAAAAATACGATCATGTCAGCCTTGATTTAATAGATCCGGCTGTAAGATCCCTACCCTTTCCAGGCATGGACCCGGACTCTGAAGAAACCCGCGCCATTCAAAACTTGGTGACCGGCGCTACCGGCGTTATTTTCGCAACGCCTGAATATCACGGCAGCCCCAGCAGCATGACCAAACTCATTATCGAGAATCTCGGATTTCCTTCCCTGCTGGCCGGAAAGCCTGTGGCCATGTTGGGCGTGGCCGCCGGACAGATCGGCGCCATCAAAACACTTGAGCAATTGCGCTGTATACTGTCCCACATCGGCGCCATCGTTCTGCCCAATCCAGTTTCCGTCGCAGGCGTGCAGAAACTATTCACCGATGAGGGCGCATGTATTGATGACGAGATCGAAAAAAAGATCCGCGGGGTGGCCGTAAACCTTCTCGATTACATTGAAGCCACAGCTTGACCGCAGCTTGCCCTCATTCATAAAGAGGTTTTCACATGAATGATGAAAATTCTGCGTCTGAGTTAGATAAGGTTTCTGAAATTTGGATCAGCTTTTTTCTTATTGCTTTAGTCATAGGCACAGGCGCATTTTTTCTCCTGGCATCATACTCAACTCTATTGCCCCATACAGGGCATTACTCTTATTTCAAAACGTCCATCTGCGCCATGCTGGACTTGAGAGCGCGCATGCCCAACCAAAATGTGAGCGCCGCCAGGGGAAGTGAAACGCCGGCCACAATAGCGAGAGAGTGCCCCACACGGCTTGGATCAGCAAAAACAAAATCAGTGATCAAAGCGACCAAGGTGGGGCCGGCGCCCAGTGCGACCAAGTTAAAAATGAAAAAGAATATGGCGGTGACCGTCGCCCGCAATCGATTGGGGGTCATAAATTGCAATGCGGCTGACCCCATGGGCATAGGCATCGTGTAAAAAAAGTTTCCGAT
>JAJFIM010000091.1 GCA_021774995.1 Alphaproteobacteria bacterium
GAAAAAGAGTGAAACTTGCCAAGAAGCTCGTCAAACGCTTCATAGGTTTTGATATTCCGGTGAAGTCTTTTATCGACTTCGTAATGCTCCACCTGCATCTGGAACCAGGTCGGGAGATATGTGCGCGCAATCTCTTTCGCCTGTTCATCCGTGTCGGCAATCACGCAATTGACCGCGATCACCTTGCTGACATCCGTGGCCGTGCCGCGGGCTTTGGCCACGGCCGCCCAATTACCGAGAATATCATCTTGCGTCTCATAATCGAAATAGGAAATGCTGAGCGGAGAGAGGCCAAGCTGCGCCATGCGCCCGGCGCTTAGGGGATTTCCGATAGCGCCGTAAAAGTTGATCTTATCGCGATTGGCCGCGGGACGCAGGGTTATCTCGCGGGGCACGCGCAAATGTTTGCCCGCATAGGTGAACGGCTTGCCCTGAAGCGCCAGATCTATCAGCTCATAGCTCTCTTTGAAACGCTCGCGCGCTTCTTCCATGGGAATATCGAAGGCCTGATATTCCGACAAAGCGGTGCCGCGCCCAAGCCCCAGATGCAAATCACCCTTGGTCAAATGACTCAAGATCGAAATTTCCTCCGCCAACCGGCGCGCATCATACCAGGGGGTGACCAAAACCATGGTGCCCAGAGAGAGGCGCGGACATAAAGCCGCGACGTAAGACAGCAAGACAAGCGGGCTGGGCGAGGGATAGTAATCGGAGAAATGATGCTCTACCATCCACAACGCATCATAGCCCAAGCGATGCCCGAGAGACGCCATGTCCATAATATGGATATAGAGATCCTCATCGGACAGACCGCTTTCGGCGCCCGCATTGGCGGAAAAATCGAATGTCAATTCCGATTCTTCCTCGCGCGGCTTTTTCTTGTTGGGCGACGGGTCAGGCCAGTCCGTGCCTCGAATTGCAACCAAATGACCGATTCCTTATCTTGAGGACTCTCACCATATCAGGATTGCTTGAAATGGGACGACTAATCTCGACCCGCAGCGCCATGATTCATGGTCAGGAATGACATGGCGCTGGGTTTAACCACAGCCCCGCCGGCAATACACGCCCTCTTATCACACAAATCCTGACGAGACGCCTATCATGGATTAAGCGTGATGCCGCCATCGACCACCAGTTTTGCGCCGGTGACGTGCCGCGCCTCATCGCTTGCCAGATAAAGAACGGCGTAAGCAATATCTCGCGGTTCTCCGAATTCGGCCATCGGGATTTTTTTCAAGAATTCACCGCGCACCGCATCCAGCGGCGCCTCGGCCTGACGGGCCGCGTCCTCAAACAGTCCCTCCAGCATCGGCGTGAGGATCTGTCCGGGATGAACGGAATTACACCGCACCCGGGAACCGTTACCGGCGCAGTGAAGCGCAACGGATTTCGTCAGTTGGCGGACGGCCGCCTTGCTTGCGCCATAAGCGGTGATAAAAGGCGTCGCCACCAAAGCGGCCACTGAAGACATGTTGACGATAGAGCCGCCCTTTGAGTCGCGCATGGCGGGAATAGCGTGTTTGCACCCCAGAAAAACGCCTTCGACATTAACATGTTGCGTGCGGCGCCAATCTTCAAGGCGCGCCTCTTCCGGATCTTGCGGTACGTCTTGCAGAGCGATTCCAGCATTGTTCACAAGGATATCAAGACCGCCATAGGCCTCGGCCGTATCCTTGATAAGGGCAGACCACCCCTCTTCGTCGGTCACATCCTGCCGCACGAACCGCACATCCCCCTTAATTGACCGAGTGACATCGCGCCCCTGCGCCTCATTGATATCGGTCAGCGTGACCCGCGCGCCTTCCGCCGCAAGCAGCGTTGCAATATCCCGGCCTAATCCCGAAGCGGCGCCCGTGACAATCGCGATCTTGCCTTTCACTCTGTCCATGCAAATATCTCCCAATTTTTCAATTATCACTGTTCGGCGTGACGCCCAACAAATCCTGCGGTTTGGCCGCCATCCACCATCAAATTCGTTCCCGTAATCATGGAGGCTTCATCGCTCAGTAAAAACAAAATACTGTTCGCGATGTCTTGCGCTTCAGCCACGCGCCCAAGCGGCACAAGTTCAGCCATGCCTGCGCGCATGACGTCGCGGCCGCCTAATTGCTGCGCCACGTCATCCAGCATCGCCGTATCGGTATAGGTCGGGCTCACGGCGTTGCACCTGATGCCCAGTTTGAATTTGGCGCAATGAAGCGCAACCGCCTTCGTCAACAGGGAGACGCCGCCCTTGCTGGCGCAATAGGCGGCAATGTCGTCAACGCCCGCCACGCCTGCAATGGAGCAGATGTTGACGATCGCGCCGCCGCCGTCTGATTGCTTGATCCCTTTCACGCCGTGTTTACAGCCCAGAAAAGAGCCTGTGAGATTAACCGCCATCACCCGGTTCCAATCTTCAAGAGAGGTGTCCTCAAAACTGCCATTGACGCCGATGCCGGCGCAATTAACCACAAAATCCAACCGGCCAAAGGTCTCGATGGCAAAAGCAATTGCGCGTTCCCAAGACGCCTCATCGGCGACGTCAAGAACGCACGCCGCGCCGCGCGCGCCCAAAGCGTCAGCAAAAGCCTTTGCCCCCGGCTCATTGATATCAGCAATAACCACAAAGGCGTTTTCGCGCACCAACGCTTCGCATGTCGCCCGCCCAATCCCTGAAGCGCCGCCGGTGACAAGCGCGACTTTTCCTACCATTCGTTGCATTTACTGGCTTCTCCTTTAATTGAGGCCCGCGCGCTTAAAGATTTGATCAGTATAGCTTAAAGTGGCCGCAAACGTCTGGCCTCCCGGCGTCATGTTTGTTGACCCACCGCGCCGCGCAAAATTTGAATGATCAACATCCCCGCCAATCGCCTCTTTTTGTTTCATTTGAAACAATTTCAACGCGGCAGGCGAAAGAAAGCTTGCGAGAGGCGAGTCTTTTTCCCTAGGATAATCTTTTACTCAAGCTTGACGACGCTGGCTTGCGGGCAACGCGGCATGAAGCGGTGCGGCCCGTCACGAACCTTCAGCGAAAAAGAGGCGTTATAATGACCCAGACCCATATGACAGATAGTCCCGAAAGCGCCTATGATTTGAGCGCGCCGGTTCGCTCCTTTTTAGGCAAACCCGCCAAAATGCTCATTGATGGCGCTTTCGTCGATGCGCAAAGCGGCAAGACATTTTCGGTGATCGACCCGGCGTGCGGGCGCGAATTCGCCCGCGTGCCTGAAGCAGGTCCGGAAGATATCGATCTTGCGGTTAAAGCCGCGCGCCGCGCATTTGAAAGTTCCGATTGGGCCGACACGCCCCCCGTTGAGCGCGAACGGTTGCTCTGGCGTCTGTCGGATCTCATTGACAAACACGCCGATGAACTGGCCG
>JAJFIM010000092.1 GCA_021774995.1 Alphaproteobacteria bacterium
TTAAAGACCGCGTGATGAATGGCGCCCGGCAATCAGTCGTCGCCGCGCTTGATGTAGGCACGACAAAAGTGTGCTGTTTTATTGCCAAAACGGACGGCGGGGCAAGCGGTTCCAATCTTGCCTTAAAGATCGCGGGGATTGGACATCAGGTTTCTCACGGGGTGAAAAAAGGCGCGGTGTGCGATCTTGATTTGGTGGAGGATGCGATACGCTCAGCCGTCGAGACCGCAGAGAAGATGGCGGGGGTCACCTTGCGTCAGGTCGTTGTCAATCTGTCCGCCGGACATCCCGCCTCACACACTATTAATGTGCGCGCTTCCATTGCGGGCAAGCCCGTCACGGATGACGATCTCAAACGCCTCCTTCTTTATGGACGCAAACAATATCAGCCGGAAGGACGCGTGATCGTTCATTCGATTCCCACTGGCTATACGATTGACGATAATCATGGGATTCATGATCCGCGCGGCATGTATGGCGAACGCCTTTCCGTGCGTTTGCATATGGTGTCTGCGGCGACAGCGCCCATCCGCAATTTGGCGCGCTGCGTAGAGCGGTGCCATCTTGAACTCGCGGGACAGGTGGTCTCTCCCTACGCCAGCGGATTGGCGTGTTTGGTGGAGGACGAAGCCGACCTTGGCGCCATCTGCGTGGATATGGGGGGTGGGTCCACGTCGTTCAGCGTCTTTGCCGGCGGCGCGTGCGTGTTCGCCGATGTGGTGCCCATTGGGGGTCTACATATCACCAATGATATCGCGCGCGGGCTGTCGACGTCGGTCGCAAATGCCGAACGTATGAAAACGCTTTTCGGCAGTGCGCTCGCCAGTCCAACGGATGATCGCGAAATGATTGATGTTCAGCCCGTGGGGGAGGAAGATAGGGATTCTCCGAATCACATTCCGCGCTCGCTGTTGACGGGAATCATTTCGCCGCGTCTGGAAGAAACATTTGAATTTGTGCGGGACCGTCTGCGAGATAGCGGTGTGGAAAGAGTCGCAGGTAAGAGAATGGTATTGACAGGAGGCGCGAGTCAGATGACTGGTGCTCGGGAATTAGGGGCTCGAATCCTCGATAAAGACGTGCGCCTGGCGCGGCCAAAGCGATTGAGCGGGTTGGCCGACGCCGTTGGCGGCCCGGCCTTTGCGACATGCGCGGGCCTTTTGAGATATGCGGTGTCTTCACCAGCCGAAGCGATCATTGCTGAATCGAATCGCGATGGCCTTGATGAACCCAAGAGCGGTCATCTGGCGAAAATAAGTCGGTGGTTGAGGACGAATTTCTAGTGGTATATTGCAAGTGAATCAGTAAAACAAAGTATGTCTGGGTACGGTGAGGCAAAATAGAAGCGGCGAAGTAGATGTGGAGGCAAAAATGCCAATTAATTTAAGTGTACCTGATCTGACGGAACTCAAACCACGTATTACCGTGTTCGGCGTCGGCGGCGCTGGCGGTAACGCGGTGGGCAACATGATCAGTTCAAATCTCGAAGGCGTTGATTTTGTCATCGCCAATACCGATGCGCAGGCATTGTCTGGATCGGCGTGTGAACGGCGGATTCAGATGGGCATATCCGTTACCGAAGGACTGGGGGCCGGATCGCGCCCTGAAGTCGGCCGGGCGGCGGCGGAAGAATCCCTGGGCGAAATCATGGATCATCTGGTGGGAAGCCATATGGTCTTTATCACCGCCGGCATGGGCGGGGGCACGGGAACCGGCGCTGCGCCGGTGATCGCGCGGGCGGCCAAGGATCAGGGCATCCTGACGGGGGGCGTTGTGACCAAACCCTTCCAGTTCGAAGGCGCGCGGCGCATGAGCATTGCTGAAGCGGGTATTGAGGAGTTTCAGGAATACGCCGATACGCTGCTCATTATCCCCAATCAGAATCTGTTCCGCATCGCCAATGAAAACACGACTTTTGCCGACGCATTCGCGATGGCTGACCGTGTGCTTGATTCGGGCGTTCGGGGCATTACGGATCTGATGGTGATGCCGGGTCTTATCAATCTTGATTTCGCGGATGTGCGCGCCGTCATGAACGAAATGGGCAAGGCGATGATGGGCACCGGTGAAGCCGAGGGCGAAAAACGGGCCGTCGAAGCGGCGGAAGCGGCGATTTCCAATCCGCTTCTTGATGATGTCTCGATGAAAGGCGCGCGCGGCGTTCTCATCAACATTACCGGCGGCATGGATCTTCGTCTTTATGAATTGGACGAGGCGGCCAATCGCATTCGGGCTGAAGTGGATCCGGACGCTAATATCATTGTCGGCTCCACGTTCAATGAAAAACTGGAAGGCAAAATGCGAGTCTCCGTTGTGGCGACCGGCATTGACAGTTTGGAAAATGTTGTGCCGATTCCTGAAGCTTCGGGTAACGCCGAAATGGTCCCGCCGCCGAAATGGCGAACGGGCGGGTTGGCGCAAGGACCTTCCAGCGTTGTGGCCATGACGGAAGCCATCAAGTCGGAATTGGGCGCGAGTTCAGCCGAGGAGGCTGTGGTTTCTCAAGAGGCGCCGCCTGTTCAGCCTGTTACGCGTCAACCGGCCGTCGCGCCGGCGCAATCGCAAGCCCCTCTCGGTCAAGCGCCAGCGGCGCCGCCGAGCCAGAGGCCCGCCGCGGAGATCGAGCGGGCGCCTGTGGTCCGTTCGCCTCAACTTTCTCCAGGCACCCCCCGGCCGCGCGCCGCGCCGGCGCCCAAGCGCAAACCCGGTGTATTTGAGCGGATGATGGCGGGGGTCAAATCGGCCCGTCAGGCGAATCAAAGCGGATCGCCCAAACGCACGGCGCCGACCTTGCCGCGCGCACAGCGCGAAGCGCCGCCCGCCCAGCCCAAGCCGGAGGACGTGCGGCGCCCTGAAATGACCCCGCCGCAAGGGGCGAAAGAGCAGCTCTTCTCTGTCTCCGATGAAGAAGAACAGCTTGAAATTCCGGCTTTTTTGCGCCGTCAGGCGAATTAATCGCGCCAGCGTAAGTCTCGCTTGCCCCGCGCGTGAATCAAAGGCGGCCTCCCCTGGTTTCGGGGGAGGCCGCATTTTATTGTCTTGCGAAGTGATTTTCCGTTTAGGTTGTCCTAACCATTTGCTTTTA
>JAJFIM010000093.1 GCA_021774995.1 Alphaproteobacteria bacterium
ACGGCAATAATCCGCCAGGGTTCCTGCAAAATCATGGCGGGCTGGTAAAATAATACATAGCCGATGCGCCCGCCCAGAATGACGCCGAGAGTGATCCATACCAGGAGGTCATCAATGTGAAGCGGCGTTGCGGGCAGGTTGGGGACGAACTTACCTTTCTTTTTTGCGTGAGCGCCGGGCCAAATATGAGGAGTGGCCAGTAATTTGACCATATAGCGCCACCCTAAAACCAGTCCGGCGATGTAGGCCAAAGCGTACCAACGGATGGCCAGAGGGCCGATTTGGAATATAATCGGATCGATGTCGGGGAAGGGGATGGTCAGTGTCGGCATGGGGGCAAGCTCCTGGCTGGGTCTCACCCTTAGCTTAATCGCTCATCCCGCGCAAATGCGGCGCTCTCAGGCAAGTCTTGCCCTAGGCTTCGATCAAGCTTATGTGTGGTTGGCGCCGTTCGTGTGCGCCCGAAAAAGGAGATTTCCCATGCAAAGTCAAAACCGTCTCCTGGACGATTTCGCCAAACTACTCACCAACGCCGCCGGGGCCGCCCAAGGCGCCCGCAAGGAAATCGAAACGATCATGCGCCAGCAGGCCGAAAGGCTGAAAACAGAATTCGATATCGTGCCGCGCGATGATTTCGAGGCGGTGCGCGCCATGGCGATTAAAGCGCGCGAGGAAAATGAGCTTCTGACCCAGCGCGTCGATGCGCTGGAAAAGGCGCTTAATGCGGGCGCTAAAGCCAAAAAGGCGCCCAAGAAGAAAACCGCTTCGCCCAAAAAATCAAGTTAACCGTCTCACGAGCGCAGCTTGCCTAAAGGCGGCAAGATGCGTTCTTGCCATCGATAAAGGGTGGCTTTACCGTCAATCCGGCTGTAAGACGTTGGCTTGGTAATTTATTGAATTAAAGCGATTTTTGCTCATTGTTGTTTTTGCGAGTTATTTTATGACCTTAAGTGATTTTATTACAAATTTTCCGGCCAATCCGATCGATATTGTGGAACTGGTCGCTGTGAGTGAAAATTGGACATTCGACCGGACGGATGAGCATGAACTGGATCTTGAAATGGCCGGGACATGGGGAAATTACGCTGTGTCGGTTCATTGGCGCGAAGACCTGGAAGCGCTCCATGTCGCCGCCGAACTGAATTTGAAAGTTGCGGCAGACAAGCGCGAAACGCTGGTCGACCTTCTGGCGCTCATTAATGAGCAAATCTTTCTCGGTCATTTTGATTTGTGGTCGGATGAAAACGTGATTTTGTTCCGCTACGGCCTCTTGCTTGGAAATGACGCCTATATTTCGGCGTCGCAATGCGAACGGCTTTTCAATATTGCCGCCGCAGCGTGCGATCGGTTTTTTCCAGCGTTTCAATATGCGGTGCTGGAGGGTAAAACGCCGCAGGAATCCTTGTCGGCCGCCCTTTTCGATACGCAAGGGCAGGCGTAAAATGGCGCCGGGAATCCCGTGCGAATTGGTTCTCGTCGGCGCAGGAAAGATGGGCGGCGCACTGCTGAGAGGGTGGTGCGAGAAAAGCGTTGTCGATGCGCGTCAGATTACCGTCCTGGATCCGCAACCTTCTGCTGAAATTACGGAGCTTGCCATCGAGAAGGGCTTTGCGCTCAATCCGGATCTGGCGGCGGGGGACGGGGATGCGCCATCGGCGCTGGTCATCGCCGTGAAGCCACAGATCATTGACGCTGTGATGCCGGATGTGCGCGCGCTTATGGGACCGGACACGGTGTGCCTGTCTATTGTCGCGGGAATATCGCTTGATCGCCTGACGGCGCAGCTAGGGCGGCAACCGGCAACCGTTCGGGCCATGCCTAATCTTCCCGCCTCTATTGGGCAAGGCGCGAGCGCTCTGGTTGTGGGCGCGCATGTTCGCAGCCCGCAAAAGGCGTTGTGCGTCAAGCTTTTGGAGGCGGTGGGTGATGTTTTTGTTCTGGAGCGGGAATCCTTGATGGACGCCGTGACGGCAGTTTCGGGCAGCGGTCCGGCTTATGTTTTCTTTCTCATCGAGTGTTTGGCGGCGGCGGGAATCGCGGTGGGACTTCCTGCTGATTTAGCCGAAAAACTAGCTCTGGCCACAGTAACGGGATCCGGCGATCTGGCGCGTCAGTCTGGTCAAAGCCCTGCGGATTTACGCAAAAATGTAACCAGCCCCGGGGGGACGACCGCGGCCGCTTTGGAAGTTTTGATGGGCGAGGGGGGCTTGTCGCCTCTCTTGCGCAAGGCTGTGCAGGCCGCCGCCGCAAGGTCCAAAGAATTGGGCGCTGCAAGCTGACCTGTTTTGAGCTATAGTTGCGTCAAGTAATGGTGAAGGAGAGTGATCCCCATGCCGCGCAAATCAACTAAAACCTTGGACCTCATTAAAGCCGCCCTGGCGCTTTCCGCTGAGCGGGGCTGGGTCCGCGTGACGCTCAACGATATTGCTGAGCGGGCGAAAACGCCTTTTTCGGAGCTTTACCAACACGCACCCGGCAAGCACGCGCTCATCGCTTTGTTTCGGCGCCATATTGATCAAGAGATGCTGCGCGCCATTGAGGCGGAACGAGAGTCGCCGCCGGGCGGCGCCGAGATCAGTGTGCGCGACCGGCTTTTTGACGTTCTGATGGCGCGCTTTGACGCTTTGGCCGCGTACCGGGAAGGGGTGCGGTCGATTTATGATGCTCTGGCCTGCGATCCTGTGGCTCTGGCGTGCGACCGCCCTTCGCAAGAACGCTCCATGCGCGCGGTTTTGGAAGCGGCGGGCGTTGACGCGAGCGGGCTGTGCGGTCACGCCAAAGTCCAAGTGATCTCATTGGTTTGGCTCGATAGTTTCCGGGTTTGGCTGAAGGAAGGGGATGGCGATCACGCCAAGACCATGGCCAGGCTCGATAAAGATCTGGCGAAAACGGAAGCTTTCGCGCGGAAATTCGAAAGCTGTATTTCCATTCTCCGACCCCCGGAACGCAAAGTTGAGGCGCGTCCCGCACAGTAATTTTTTGCGTGCACTAGTTGCGTGAACCTGGCGGGGATAAAAAACGCGCGCCGCGCGCGCAGAGGCGCTTTTTGCAACGCGAATGGAACGTTGATGGTGCGCCTTGGCAACACTGCTGTATCATGGGCTTCAATAACGGTGCGACAGAAGTATTTTTGACGGTTTTTCATCGAATATTTTTTTGATCTAATTTATCCGCGTTTTATACGTTTTCCAATTTTGGCCCAATCGTGGACAAGTCGCACGCCGCAGTGCTGCGGCGTTAATCAAACCATCAACGGTTCTGAACTGAAAGCTTAACGATGGATTCGATAACTGCATATATATTTTCCAGAGTGATCGCCGCTGATTCAATAAGCTGCTCGCCTTGATGAATTACTTTCGCATCAGGGTCGATTCCGACGAGCTGAAATGCTTCTTGAACTTTGCTTGATGGAAGGTGAGCGTCTCCAAGTCGCAATTCATAGATTCCAACCAGAGGAGTCAGCAGTGCTCGCGCGTTTTCAGCTGACACAAGGGAAGCAAGTGATTTTTCTAGATGTTTTAAAGATCCCCACTTATTACCATCAGTTGGCGCAACTATGTTTTGCAACGTGGCGACGTCAATTCGATCTACTATAAGGCGCGCTACATCCTTCGCCAGCGCTAAAAGTCCATTCTGATCTATCGCTCGAAACCGGTGAATATCTTTCGTTATTTCACGAATTGATACATGCTCCATAAATAGCCGCGAGCCTGCCCATTCTGCTACTAACTTATCTAAGCGATGTATTGCCAGAAAGAGGTTCACCTCTGGAGCATCAGTTGAGGCGGGTCTACATTGCATTTGCATGCTGAGTAATTCCGATGAAACCCTACCTTCAGGCGACACATTGAATCCTTGCCAGATCCTTTGTTGCCATTCTGGTAGCTTTGCTATGTCATAAGCGTAAATATTGATCAAGCCGATCTCATTTACTCCAAAATGAGTTGTCCAATCTGAGTAAGCCCAAACACTTCCCGTATCTTTTGTGAACCATCTAAATCCACCGCCACGTTTTTTATTCAGAGTCGTGATTATAGAAGGATCGAACCAAAGGTATCGTCCGACATCTTCGCTGTTTAGTTCGTCATTATTCATCCGCTGCCCGGAAGAATCAGTAATATAAGAGAATGTTTCCTCCGGTTTGTCGCCACGTACCCGTCGGCTTTGACTGGTAGGCTCTATCCATTCTTCGCGCCAAAGCTCACCTTCAACGCGATAAAATTTTTCGCCAACTCGCGAATATCTTGCCGATCTCCCATCAGTGTTCTCATCACTTTCTTGGTCAAAAACCGGAACATCTTCTTCTGGATCTACATCAGTTCGCCAAGTACGAAAGATGGCAACGTCGGAACCGAATGGTCCTCCCTCTGCATCAATCTCATAAACACCTGCTGTAAATCGATCATTTTGATTTTCTTCACTTATTCTATTATTTGGCCAATTGATATGCGAAGCGTCTTTAAACGTCGCAACTCTTTGCCGGTATGTGGCGAGTCTGAGGGCTAATCCGCGAGCCGCAAGATAATCTTTTAGAAATTCACTTTTAATCTCAATCAAAGTAATTCTATTTTCGTCATTCTTATGCTGACGGATAACTTCTGTGTATCCTTCCTTGGGACTGACCCAAATGTCACTTTCCTGTAATAATTGCAACGCGAGAATGAGGTCTTGGCTAATATGCCAACTATATTGATGATCACCACCCAGACTTTGGGTGAATATGAAATCAATACCTAAATCATCGCCGTCATTATACTGAAAAACCTCACATGGTTTGTAGCTCCCATCATTAAAGGCATATGGCCCACCGTCACGTCCTAATCCGATGTCTATCCAGCCGAGCTCTTCAGCTTCCGCACGATTTTCTTCTGGAAATGCGACACAACCAGCAGCAAGCGTTTCCTCAGATCCGTCTTCATTCTTAATGGTTTTACTAGCTCGAAGAGGAACCCAAACGGCAGTTGCGAACCTGCGCCGTCGCAAATCAACCATTTCAAACCACTCTTGACTAGATAATTGAGTCATCAATCCATA
>JAJFIM010000094.1 GCA_021774995.1 Alphaproteobacteria bacterium
TAGCCAAGAGTATATCCGTCAACATTCGGCAAAATAATTAAGGAGCTTAAAAAATGGCTGGTTCAATTTTTATAACGGCATCTGATGCAGTGGTGGTTCCAAATGCTCATACTTATCTTGTTTATGATGTAGATGGTAATATGGAGGCATCTGTATTGTGTGTTGCAGGAGGAGAGAATGAACAGGACACTTAAGATTATTATATGCATTTTGTTGGTTTTGGTAACAATATGGGTTATCGGATGGACAATTTCATCACCTCCTGTTTGGAAATCCTCTAAAAGCACAGACTATGGTGGCTATAACAGTCAATATAAGGGAGAGAAATAATGGCCGGTAATATTTTTACAGCTTCCTCAGCAGCTACATTTATACCAAATGCGCATACCTATATTGTGTTTGATGTTGATGGTAATACTGATACTTTCAATGATCAATTTATGATTAATGCTGGTCCTAACCCAACAGATATACTTATTCATCCGCCTTTTGGTAGTATTGGAATACAGTCAGGGGCACTTGTTCAAAGTGATTCATCAAGTTTTAAAGTTGACACGAATGATGACGGCATAATTGATCGTGATCCAGAAGACTTTTTTAATTATACAGCTCTTGATTTAGGAACTTTTACTGCGGCGGGGGAATGGGGGTTTATGGCAGCCTATGCGGACTCAATTATTGATGCTCCTTCGATTTCCTATTTTCCCACCGGCCCCAACAGCAATTCTGTAACCTCTTCTATCCTGTCATTCATGGGAATTGATTTCAGAGAACAAACGCCGCGTGAAGACGGTACCGGCAATCGTTTCGACCCTGATGGTTTTCCTGGTCATCAATATTTACTTGACGGTGTAGGTGACAGCTTTGAACAGAATGGCAGGTTCGTGCTTCAAGGCTTTGCCCAGAATGTAAATCATATATTCATCAAAGGCGGTGGCTCTGACGAATTTTATGGCGGTGCTGTTTCCAACAAGACTGATTTTGACACGACCGATGGTTTTGACACCGTCCGCTATGCTGATTTTTCTGCTATCAAGGTTACCCATGTTCTGGACTCGCAGTTGATTGTTGAGGCCAACGACGGTTCTTTCACGGACAATCTGTTTTCAATTGAGCGGATTAACAACGCCGTTTTTGATCCGGAAAATCAATTCTTTTTCGATCCGTTCGCGCCTGCCGGTTACGCGCTCAATGATCTGACGGAACAGGAGCTTTTGGCCGCGCAGACGGAGCTTGGTGATATAATCGGCAGCACTATTGAAAGCGCGGTTACGGTCACGGATTCAAACGGCAATCGTTTTGCGCTTGATAATTTCGGCACGTTCACGGGCACGGGTTTCGATGATGTATTCAATCTTGCTCGTGTGCAGGGTCGTACTTTCGATGGCATCGGTGATGACAACGACACGATAGATTACAGTGCGGTGACGGCGGGCGGAATGACGATTGAGATGGATATAGGGTCGGCATTTGTCACGGATGATTTTATCGGCGCCGGGCCGGGGGCCGGTTTGTTTGACACGCTGATTAACATCGAGAATGCCGTCGGAACGGCTTTTGACGATTTATTTGTAGGATCTACCGCAGACAACGTCTTAAACGGCGGCCTGGGGAATGACACTGTGGATTACAGATTTGAGCCATCCGGCATTACGGCCACTCTAAATACCAACGGGAACGGAACGGTGGCGGACGGATTTGGCGCGACGGATACGCTAAACAGTATCGAGATTGTAACGGGGACGAACAGCGACGACGTGTTTAACCTTCAGGCCCCGTCCGGTTTGACGATCAATGGCGGTGGCGGGACGTTCGACCGGGTAAATTATCAGGAGGCTGTGGTTTTGGATTTACGCGGTGCGGGCGCGGATTTGATTTTCGATGCGCAGGGCACGGCGGCAGATAGTTTGAGCGGGATTGAACGGATCAGCAGCCCGCTTTTGGCGGTTTTGCCGGGTACGGAGGATATATCGCTCAGCATAGAGACGTCGGTAATGCGGGACTATTCAGGCGCAGCCGGAAGCGGTGTGTTTGAATTTAACCGCTTTTTCGCCAATGCCGGGGCAACGGTAGACGGGACGACGCACGGGTTTTCCAATGGCGGCACAACCGGTACGCAGCATGGCGATGAGATCAATCTGTTCTTCACGGGATCTGTGGGCGGTGTTCTGCAACTGAAGAATTTCTTCACCGGTGATGGCGACGATGTGATTACGGCGGCGGACGCGGGCGGCGCGTCGGGTGACGGCCATGTGATTATTTACCGTGGAGGCGATGACGTCATCGAGAATGCGGATGTCGTGAGCCAGGTTCGTTTGTGGGACGGGATTGCACTGGAGGATGTGAGCGTTTCCGAAAGTAATGTCAGCTTTGAAAGCGTTATAAAGTTTCTGGATTTGCGGATTGACGTGGCGGGGCGGGGTTCCCTGACGCTCAACGGGCTGGCGGTGCGGAGCGATCGTCCGAATGATTTCTTGACGGAGGTCATCCTCGATAGCGGTGGCCGCATCCAGATTGCCTTTGACGGGACAACACTTGTGGGCAGCAGCGTGATTGATACCAGCCTTGACGGGACGTGGGGTGATGATGTCTGGACGAGCATCCGGCCCGACGCGGTGAATGAGAGCTTTTTCGGCAAGGGCGGTGACGATACTCTCAGCGGCGGCGGCGGGAGAGACATTCTGGATGGCGGCTTGGGCAATGACACCCTCATAGGCGGTGCGGGGAATGATGAGCTTTTTGGTGGTGTAGGCGATGATACTTATATTTTTGCGCCGGGCGATGGATTTGACACGATTATTGAAGAAAATGGTGTTGACACTCTTCAGATCGAAGGTGGGTTGACCCTTGCCGATTTAATCTTCAATCAGGTTGGTAATAATCTGGTGATTGATATTGCCAGCGGGGTGACTATTGTTGGGCAGTTTTCCGGCGATCCTGCGGGCGTGGTGGAATTTATTTCGTTTGATAATGGCTTGCTGGTTGAACTGCCGAACCCGTTCATGTCCACAAATCAGCCGCCCATAGCGGTCGGTGATGAATTCAGCGGCGATGAAGATACTTTGCTGATCGGCAATGTGATCACTAATGACAGTGATCCTGACGGAGATGTTCTGAGCGTCACGGGCGGCAGTTTCACAACGCTAAACGGGGCTATGGTTGAACTCTTCAGTAACGGAGATTTTACCTATAGTCCTGCGGCTGATTTCAACGGGCCGGATAGTTTTGATTACACGGTGGTAGACGGTCAGGGCGGCTCTGACACGGCCACGGTCACGGTTGATGTTCTGTCTGTGAATGATGAACCCCTCGCGGCGGATGATGTGTTGAGTGTTGCCGAGGACGGTGTGTTGTCCGGGAATGTATTGGCGGATAACGGGAACGGTGCGGATAGTGATCTGGATGGGGATGTTCTGAGTGCTGTGGCGGCGGATATTATCACGGTAAATGGCGGGTC
>JAJFIM010000095.1 GCA_021774995.1 Alphaproteobacteria bacterium
ACAGCGCGCCTCTTGCCCCGGATATGGCGGCGGCTAAAGAAGGACGCACACTGAATTTTGATGATCTTGTGGCCTTTAGCGTCAAGTCTTGCGGCCAAAGCGCCGATATTTGCCTCATCGAAGGCGTGGGCGGCGTGATGGCGCCGATCGCCCACGGCCGTTTGATGATCGACTGGATGCAGGCGCTCGGCCTGCCGGGTCTGCTTGTGGTGGGGGCTTATCTTGGCGCGATATCGCACGCGCTCACCGCCGCCCAGGTTATTCTTGGCGCAGGTTTGACGCTGCAAGGCGTGGTGGTTTCTGAAAGCGCAGCGAGTACAGTCCCGCTCAACGATACGATGCGTTCCCTGAGCGCTTATCTTGACGGCGTTCCTATCATTGCGCTGACGCGGCAAGGGGATTGGGGCGCACAGCCCGATCTCGCTTCATGGTCCGGGTTATAAGAGCCATGGGACATGATGCGGTAAAAGAATATTCCACGGTAGTGAGAGGCGCGCCTATAAGCGTAACGGAAGATCTTGTCATGGACGGATACGATCTGGTGATCGATGTCCGCTCGCCCGCTGAGTTTGCCCATGATCATATTCCCGGCGCGATTAACTTGCCGGTATTGGATGATGTTGAGCGCGCCCGTGTTGGGACCATCTATGTTCAGGACAACCCCTTCCGCGCGCGGAAGATCGGCGCGGCGCTTGTCTCAAAGAATATTTCAGCCATGTTAGAGGGGCCTTTGGCGGACCGGAAACCAGATTTTCATCCACTGATTTATTGCTGGCGGGGCGGGCAGCGCTCAGGATCGCTGGCCAGCGTATTGTCGCAAATCGGCTGGCGTTGCACATTGCTGCAGGGCGGATATAAAAGCTTCCGGCGCAAAGTGGTTGCCGATCTGGCGGCCGTGCCTTCAGGGTTCACTTTTCTTTGTCTGTCGGGATTGACGGGAACGGGCAAGACGCGGATTTTGCAGGCCATGTCCGCGCGCGGGTTTCAGGTGTTGGACCTGGAGAAAGCGGCCTCCCATCGCGGGTCTGTGCTGGGGGCGCAATTGGATGAAAGCCAGCCGTCGCAAAAAGCGTTCGAGACGCGCTTGTGGGGCGCATTGATTAAATTTGATAAAAGCCGTCCCGTCTGGATCGAATCGGAGAGTTCAAAAATTGGCAATGTCGCCATTCCCGATAAATTGTGGGCGGCGTTGAAACAAGCGCAAGTTATTGAAATAGCGCTCCCTCTTGAAGTCCGCGCGGCGCTGCTGCTTGAAGATTACGCCGATCTCATCGGCGCGCCTGAAATATTTGCCAAAAACCTCACTGTGCTGACGAAACTACACGGCAAGGAAAAGATTGCCAAATGGCGTGAGCTTATTGAGCTTGGCGATTGGCGCGCCCTGGCGCTCGACCTGTTGGAAAGCCATTACGATCCCGCCTACCGACGCTCATCCAAGCGGCGCAAACGCAATGTCAGAGCGCATCATGATCTTCCCTCTTTATCGCAAGAGGCTATGGGTGCGTTGGTCGATGATCTGGAAGGCGGTTACGGAAAATAACTCACGCGCCGCCGAAGCCGGGCAGAGGTTTTATCGCCTGGCGTAAAGCCCGGTACGGGATAAGCAGCAAGAATGCGGCTGCGCTGAGGAAACCGAAATGCGTGATCATTTGATTGACCCATGGCGCGCCCAGTCCGTAATTGGCCGACGGATAGAAGGTGAAGCAAAAGGCGCCGCTGCCCCAGAGTGCGGCATAGAGCGGCGCCCGCCACCAGGGATGGCCCCGTGTCCAGTTAAACACATTGATGGCGGTGAACTGCGCAAACAACAATGCCCCGATGAAGGAAGCGCTGATGCGCGCCGGTGGCGGAGGCTCAGCGGTGAGGGGTTGTTCGGCATAAAAAAATAAATAGTAGGCCAGTGCGCCCATAAGGACCCAAGCGACGCTTATCTGGCCGGTGGTGACGCCCGGCCCGTAGCGGCGATTTGTGAGATTAAGGGCTAAAAACATTAACGCCAAAATCAGATGTCCGCCCGTGAGCCAGGCGCCGGGTAAAAAACGGGGGTCGGACACGTTGAAATAAGGGTCAAACCATGTCACGGGCGTGGTGCTGGCAAAATCGGCCCAAATCAGCACAACCAGCAATCCGATAACGGGAATAATCAGCCGCCGCGCCGTGCGCAGCCAGTGCACGATCACGTCTGATCCGCGCCGGGTCTGAGGCTTGTAAAATTCGGTGGCTTCATACGCCATGTCTACCAATCGCCCCTCTTCGTGAACCTCCCGCATGCCGCCATGCTTCTGAAAGACATGGCTCTCGCGGCTATGCCCAAAGACAGTGCAAGAAACCGACCAGCCCAATAGGCGTTGCGTCGTTTTTCTTGAGGCCCGGCGGCGACGCATTGGAGCCCCCCCCTTTTTTTTGCGTCCTAAAACCGCCTGGGCAAAAGGTTAACACGAGTCGCGGCAAAAACCAGCCATGAAATAAGGCCGGTTATGCGAGGCAAAAAGGGAGACTGCTTGTCGGGGGGCGAAAACCGCTTATTCAGCCGGGGCTGCAGGGGGTTTGACCGTGCGGACGATCTGACGCTTCAGGCGGCGGGCTTTCAGGGACAAGGTGTCGTCTTTTGCTTTGAGCAAAAAATTATCCAAGCCTCCGCGCCGGTCAATGGTGCGCAGCGCGTTGGTGCAGACGCGGAATCTGACGGAGCGGCCCAGAGATTCGCTTGCCAGCGTTGCCTGACACAAATTCGGCAAAAACCGCCGCCGCGTCCGGTTTTTGGCGTGGCTCACATTGTTGCCGGTCATTACAGATTTTCCGGTCAATTCACACCGCCGCGTCATGGCCACTCACTCCAGTTAAGATCTTAAAAAGTTGCGCAGCTATACGCCGCCGGGCATTTCAGGTCAAGATGTCCCGTCAAACCGGGCGAGCGCGGCCCGCGCGGCCGAGGCGGGGCTGAGCGCGCCGGAAGCGACTTGGCGCTCAAGCTGCGCCGTCAAGGCGCGGATGTCGGCGTTGGCGCTGAGCATTTCCCTAAAGCCGGCTTCAATTTCCGCCCACATCCAGGTTTTTGCCTGGGATTTGCGGCGCTGGTCCCGTTCACCGGTCTCCTCCACCGAGGCGATAAAATCCTGCGCCGCCCGCCATATTTGCTCCATGCCCTTTGCTTCCAAGGCTGAAGCCAGAACCACAGGCGCCTGCCAGTTTTTGTATTTCGCGCGCATTAGATGCATGGCGCCCGCATAATCGGCGGCGGCGCGCTTGGCGGCCGGCTCCAGATCGCCGTCGGCCTTGTTGACCACCACCAGATCCGCCAGTTCCATGATGCCCCGTTTGATGCCCTGCAGATCGTCTCCGCCGCCCGGCGCCAGCAGCAGCGCGAACATGTCCACCATGTCGGCGACGGCCGTTTCGGATTGCCCGACGCCGACCGTTTCAACCAGAATCACGTCAAAACCCGCCGCTTCGACAATGAGCATCGCCTCGCGCGTGCGCCGCGCCACGCCCCCCAGCGCGCGCCCCGCCGGGGAGGGCCGGATAAAAGCGTTTTCATCACGCGCAAGAAGGTTCATGCGGGTTTTATCGCCCAGGATGGAGCCGCCGGAGCGCGCCGATGACGGATCAACCGCCAGCACCGCCACCTTGTGGCCAAGACGCGTGAGATGCAGGCCGAAGGCTTC
>JAJFIM010000096.1 GCA_021774995.1 Alphaproteobacteria bacterium
AGAGCGAACTTCGCAAAGCGCTTCAGGGCGCAGCGTAACGCCTCGAAAAAGGCGTCTCCTGAAAAATTATCTGGCGGTTGCCTCGACCCGGGCGCTGACGTCCTCGATTTGCTTGGCCGCCGCTTCCAGAACATCCGCCACCTTGGCCTCGGCGCTGTTTGCCTTGCGCGTGGCGTCTTTATTGGCCCGCTTCATCGTCTCAATTTCCTCTTCAAGCGCCTCTATGCGCCCCACCATCTCGGACAATTCGTCCGACACCAGCAAAGAGGCCATGAGCAGAAGGCGGGCGTCGCCGACCTGACCGACGGACGCCGCTAACTCGGTAATATGACCATCGATATACTGCGCCAGCTCAGCGACGTGCTTTTCCTGACCATCATCGCACGCGACGGTGTAATTACGGCCGTTTACTGAAACGTTGACCTGCCCCATGGGCCTTTTCTCCTAATGCTCCAGAACCGCGCGAATATCGCGGATGGCTGTATCTAATCTATGGGACACCTCGTCGGTGACGCCTTCCAAAGCTTTAGATTCGGCTTTAACCGAATCAAGCTCCTGCGCCAGGCGCGCGCGGTCTTCCCGCAAGGCGGTCAGCTCCTGCTCCAAATTTTCGGACGCAATGCGCCGTTGAAGACGACGATTGATCGCGGCTTCTAGTGTATCCAGCGCCTGAGAAAAACGCTCCAATGTGTCATCAAGTCGGCTCATGGCTGTCGTTTGGCTCACTTTTGATTCGTTTGCTCACCTAAAATAACATCTTATTCTAAACAAGGCCTCACTGCCTTGTTGTATAATTTTAAAGGATAAAGTCCCGGCCCACTGCACGACAAACATTCATTAAAATCCCCTTAAGCCCAAGGCCGTCCGGCAACTGTCCCAAAGATAGGCCCCGGAGGAAAGCCGGTCAATGTCTGGGCGGCAAGACCGGCAAAGACGAGGACAGACAAAGAAGCAGGCGCTGGATAACAAATCGGGCAAAACTCATGCGATCACGCCCAAGAAAGCCCGTAGCTGAGGCTTGACGAATCTCGAGCGCACGGTCATTGTGGCGCCGTTTTTCAGACCACTTGAACGGATGTGCGATCACCGCCAACGACGCTTTGCGCGGGACGATCAAAAGCTTGCCCATGACCCCTTCCCACGATCAAATGGCCAACGCCATACGCGCCTTGGCGATGGACGCCGTACAAAAAGCGGGCAGCGGCCATCCCGGCATGCCCATGGGCTTTGCCGACGTGGCCACGGTTCTGTTCACCCGGCATCTCAAATTCAATTCCGACAAACCGCTATGGCCCGACCGGGATCGATTTGTTCTCTCGGCAGGTCACGGCTCGATGCTGCTCTACAGCGCCCTTTACCTGCTGGGCTATGCAAAAATGCCCATGGAAGAGATCAAAAACTTCCGTCAATTGGGCGGAGCCGCCGCCGGTCACCCTGAATGCGACCCGGCCGCCGGCATCGAAATGACCACCGGGCCTTTGGGACAGGGCCTGGCCACCGCTGTCGGCATGGCCATGGCGGAAAGATTGCTCGCCGCGCGCCACGGAGACGATCTGGTTGATCATTATACATTTGTGGCCGCCGGAGACGGCGATCTCATGGAAGGCGTCAGCCACGAAGCGATCTCTCTGGCGGGTCATTTAAAACTCGCCAAGCTCATCGTTCTGTTTGATGACAACCATATCTCCATCGATGGCCCTTTGAATCTGTCGGAATCGGGAGACGCCATAGGGCGCTTTGAGGCGGCGGGCTGGGCGGCGGAGCGCGTGGACGGCCATGACGCAGACGCCATTGACGCCGCCATCGCGCGCGCCAAATCCTCCGACAAGCCAAGTCTCATCGCCTGCCGCACCACGATCGGCTATGGCGCGCCAAACAAACAGGGCACAGCCGCCAGCCACGGCGCGCCTTTAGGCGAAGATGAAATCGCGGCGGCGCGGCTCAAGCTGGGCTGGGACGCGGCGCCCTTTGAAATCCCCGATGATATTTTGAGCGCCTGGCGCAGCGCCGGTCAGAAAAGCAAATCTGATTTTGACGCTTGGGTCATCAGATCGGCGGCCATGAGTTCAAAAGATCGCGGCGAATTTGAACGGACTTTGAGCGGCGCTCTGCCGGAGGGCCTGACGCCCGCTCTTGAAGATTATCGCCAACGCCTGGCGGAGGAAACCCCTGGGTGGGCGAGCCGCAAAGCATCGCAGGAAGTTTTGGAAGTCATCACCCGCGCCATTCCCGAGACCATTGGCGGCTCGGCGGATCTCACCGGTTCCAACAATACGCGCTCCAGCGTTCAATCAGCCGTCACGGGGGAAGATTTTTCCGGTCGCTTCATCCATTACGGCATACGAGAGTTCGGCATGGCGGCGGCCATGAACGGCATGGCGCTCCATGGCGGGGTCATTCCCTATAGCGGCACGTTTCTCGTGTTCGCCGATTATTGCCGTCCGGCCATGCGCCTGTCGGCCCTGATGAAGCAACGGGTCATTTATGTCATGACCCACGATTCGATCGGTCTGGGCGAAGACGGGCCGACCCATCAGCCGGTGGAACATCTGGCGTCTTTGCGCGCCATACCGGGCCTCAATGTTTTCCGTCCCGCTGACGCCATGGAAACTGCCGAGTGCTGGCAACTTGCCCTGGAGGCGAAAGACGCGCCCAGCGTTATGGCGTTGACCCGCCAAGGCCTGCCCGCTCTGCGTACGACCTACACACCCGACAATCCGTGCCGCCGGGGCGCTTACGAACTTCTGCCCGCCACCGGCGCGGCCCGCGTCACATTGCTGGCCACCGGGTCAGAAGTCTCGATCGCCGTCAAGGCGCGCGATATTCTGCAAGCGGACGGCATTGGCGCACGCGTTGTCTCCATGCCGTGCTGGGAGCTCTTTGAGGCGCAGTCCCTTGATTATCAAGCCGAGACGTTAGGGGCCAACCAGATACGGATCGGCATCGAAGCCGCTTGCCAAATGGGCTGGGACCGTTTTATCGGGCCCCAAGGCGCCTTTATCGGCATGACGGGCTTTGGCGCCAGCGCCCCAGCGGGTGAACTCTACGAACATTTTTCCATTACGCCGCACGCGGCGGCGGCCGCCGCGCGGGCAAGACTTTAACCGCTGATTTCAAGCTTTAAGGAGAAACACCTATGACACTTCGCGTAGCCATTAATGGATTTGGGCGCATCGGCCGACTGGTTCTTCGCGGGATCATCGAATCAAACCGCAAGGACATAGAGGTTGTTGCCATAAATGATTTGGGGCCTATTGAAACAAACGCCCACCTCTTGCGCTACGACAGTGTGCATGGCCGGTTTCCGTGCAAGGTCAAAACTTCCAAGAGAGGCATCAATCTGGGGGATGGCTTGATCGCAATCTCGGCGGAGCGCGACCCCGCCAAATTGCCCTGGGAAAAGCTGGGCGTTGATATTGCTCTTGAGTGCACGGGCATTTTCGCCAGCAAGGAAAAAGCGTCCGCTCATTTGGATGCAGGCGCAAAAAAAGTTCTGGTCTCCGCGCCCGCCGCTAATGCCGACCTCACTGTGGTCTACGGCATCAATCACGCAAAACTCCGCAAGAGCCATAAAGTCGTCTCTAACGCGTCATGCACCACCAATTGCCTGGCGCCGGTCGCCGCCGTACTCAACAAGGCGGTGGGCATCCAGCGCGGTTATATGACAACCGTGCATTCCTATACCGGCGATCAGCCCGTTCTCGACACATTGCACGGCGATCTGCACCGCGCCCGGGCGGCCGCCATGAACATCATCCCCACCTCCACCGGCGCGGCGCGGGCCGTGGGCCTGGTGCTTCCCGAACTGGCGGGCAAGCTTGACGGCACCGCATTGCGCGTGCCCACGCCCAATGTTTCCCTTATAGATCTGGTGTTCACGCCGGCGCGCAAAACCAGCGCGGAAGAAATCAACGCCGCCATCGTCAAAGCTGCGACCGGCAAACTGAAAGGCGTGCTTGAAACCTGCGACGAACCGCTGGTGTCGTCCGACTTTAACCACAACCCGGCCTCTTCCACCTTTGATCTGGCGCAGACACAAGTCATTGAAGGCAGGCTCGCCCGCGTGCTGAGCTGGTATGACAATGAATGGGGTTTTGCCAACCGCATGGCCGACACTGCAATCGCCATGGGCAAATTGCTTTAGGTCAACCCATGAGCGTGATCACTCCAAAAAAGGCCGAACAGATCTGGGGCGTGATGGAGTGGCTGGCGGATGATCATCTCGCCCCATCTCCAGGCTTGAGTCTTGCAAGGATGACGGTGTTTCGCGACCAAACGAGTTCGGGACACCGCCATCCAAACTGCTCGGAAGTGATACATGTAGAGCGCGGCAAAATTTCGCAGCGCATTGATGAAGACTGGATCGCCATGAACGAAGGCGATACGGTGTTAATCCCTATTGGGGCTTCTCATCAAACACGCAATTGTGGAGAATGCGACGCCGTTCTACTGGTCGCTTATTCGGCAGGCACCCGAGCTTATGAGGACTGTGCATGACATCTTTCCAAACACTTGATGATTTGGGCGATGTGCGCGGGCGGCGCATTCTGGTGCGCGTTGATTACAATCTCCCCATCAAAGATGGAAAGGTCGGCGACGCCACGCGGATCGACCGGTCACTGCCGACGCTCACCGCATTAAAGAAACGGGGGGCGCGCATCATTCTGCTTTCTCATTTAGGCAGACCCAAAGGCACGCCCAATCCCGCTTTTTCTTTGCGGCAAATTCTCCCCGTGCTGGAGACACGCATCGGCAAAGTAACATTTGCGCCTGATTGCATTGGCGATGCGGCACATGAAGCCGTCAGCACTTTGAAAGATGGCGATATTCTGCTTCTTGAAAATCTGCGCTTTCACACTGGCGAAGAAGCCAATGACCCGGGATTTGCAAAAGCCCTGGCCGCGTCCGGCGACATCTTCGTCAATGACGCTTTTTCCGCCGCGCACCGCGCCCACGCCAGCACGGTCGGCGTGGCTGAAATTCTCCCCGCGTTTGCAGGCCGCGCCATGGAGGCGGAGTTGACAGCCCTTTCAAAGGCGCTGGATCACCCCGCCCGTCCGGTGATGGCGTTTGTCGGCGGCGCCAAAATTTCCACCAAGCTGGATCTCCTGGACAATCTCACCAGCAAAGTTGATATCCTGGTGATCGGCGGCGCCATGGCCAACACCTTTCTGGCGGCGCAAGGCATCCCGGTCGGCGCGTCTTTGTGCGAGCATGATCTGGGCACCGCCCGCGCCATTTTGAAAGCAGCGGCGGAAAAATCCTGCGAGATCTTACTGCCGCACGATGTGGTGGTCGCGCAGGAATTCAAAGCGGGCGCGCCGGACCGCAACATACCCATCGGTCAGGTGGGACAAGCAGACATGATCCTCGATATCGGCGCCGCCAGCGTGGAAGCCATTACAGACAGGCTTGCATCAGTTAAAACCGTCGTTTGGAACGGGCCGCTGGGCGCTTTTGAGATCCCGCCCTTTGACCGGGGCACGAGTGCAGTTGCACAGGCAGTGGCGAAAGCCACAAAAGCGAATGGCCTGATCTCCGTTGCCGGCGGCGGCGATACGGTGGCGGCACTCAATCACGCCGGCGTTGGAGATGATTTCACCTATATTTCGACTGCTGGTGGCGCATTTCTTGAATGGCTGGAGGGCAAAGATTTGCCCGGCGTGATCGCGCTGACCGCAAATATACCGTAATCTGAAAATAAAACGTAAAAATGGAGACGTGAAGATATGACGACAAGCCTGCAAGACATCGCACACGCCATGGCGGCGCCGGGCAAAGGTCTTCTCGCCGCTGACGAGAGCTCGGGCACCATTAAAAAGCGCTTCGACGTCATCGGCGTTGACTCTACGCAAGAGAACCGGCGCGATTCCCGCGAAAGGCTCTTTCGCACGGCGCCCGCAATGGCTGACCTCATCAGCGGGGTGATCCTGTTTGACGAAACCATTCGGCAAAAAGCCGCCGACGGAACGCCGCTGGTAAAAATCATTCAAGACGCGGGGTCCATTCCCGGCATCAAAGTGGATATGGGCGCCAAGGACCTGCCCCGCTCAAATGGCGAGAAGGTCACGGAAGGCCTTGACGGGTTGCGCGCGCGTTTGGCGGAATATTTCGAGCTTGGCGCGCGTTTCGCCAAATGGCGGGCGGTGATTGACATCGGCCGCGGCGGAAACAGATCCGTGCCGAGCGCTTATTGCATTCACGCCAACACCCACGCTTTGGCGCGCTATGCGGCGCTGTGTCAGGAAGCGGGCATTGTGCCGATTGTCGAGCCGGAAGTTCTGATGGACGGCGATCATGATGCCGAGCGCTGTTATCAGGTCACGCAAGCCACATTGAAGGCGCTTTATTCCGAACTCTACGAACAGCGCGTAAGTTTGGAAGGCACGATCCTGAAACCCAATATGATCGTGTCGGGAAAATTATGCCCCACCAAGGCGAGTCCCGAAGAAGTGGCGGAAAGAACCCTGAAATGTTTTACCCATACAGTGCCCGCGGCAGTACCCGGTATTGTATTTCTATCCGGCGGCCAGTCCGACATTGACGCCACGGCGAATCTCAACGCCATCAATCAACTCAAAAGCGCCAGCAGCGAGGTCTATCCGTGGGCGTTCAGCTTTTCGTATGGGCGCGCTTTGCAAACCGCCCCCTTGGACGCATGGCGCGGCAAAGCCGCCAATGTGACGGCCGGACAAAAGGCTTTTGCCCACCGGGCGCGCATGAACGGTCTGGCGGCAACCGGCGCCTGGACGCCCGAGATGGAGACGTAAAAGCGCTTGAGCTTCAGGGTGCTGATGTTTTATATTGAGTATCGATCAGTTCTGAAATGCAGGCG
>JAJFIM010000097.1 GCA_021774995.1 Alphaproteobacteria bacterium
GGCGTCGGCAAGACGACCACCACGATTAATCTGGCAACGGCCTTGGCGGCTGTGGGGCAAAATGTCATGATTCTGGATCTTGATCCCCAGGGAAATGCCAGTACGGGATTAGGCATCACGCATTCTCAGCGCCAAAACTCCCTCTATCATGTCCTCATTGACCGCCTGCCTATGGCCAAAGCGACGATCGCCACGGCCATTCCACGCCTATCCATCGTCCCGTCGAGCTTTGATTTGTCGGGAGCTGAATTGGAATTAGCTGGCGTTTCCCGGAGATCGTTTCGGCTCCGTGACGCTTTATCCTCTCTTAATCAGGGGGAGGCCCCCCTCCCGCGAATCAACTATGTGCTAATCGATTGCCCGCCTTCGCTTAATCTATTGACCATCAACGCCCTGGCCGCGGCTGATGCGGTATTGGTGCCGTTGCAATGTGAGTTTTTTGCTTTGGAAGGCCTTAGTCAGCTCATTCGCACGATTGACTTGGTAAAATCGAGCCTCAATCCGAAATTGGAGATTCAAGGCATTGTGCTGACCATGTTTGACCGGCGCAATAAACTGTCAGACCAGGTGGCTGAGGATGTCAGGGACCATTTGGGCCAGAAAGTTTATCAAACTGTCATTCCGCGGAATGTGCGCATTTCTGAGGCCCCCTCTTATGGCAAGCCGGCGCTCCTTTATGACCATAAATGCGCCGGGAGCCGGGCCTATATCCAATTAGCGGGTGAATTGATCCAGCGCGAAAGGGCGCTTAGGGTCACATAAAGGCCTTTGAAGTATATTCTACGCGTAAAAAAGGGCCGGATTGGCCGCCCAAAAAACCAAGGCTTTAAGTAGGTTTTATCTGATCATCTTTCGGGGAGTTTTAGTCGTGAGCACTTCAAAACAAACACCTTCCACGCCTGATGAGGCAAAGCCCAGCCGATTGGGCCGGGGCCTTTCCGCCCTTTTAGGCGAGACCGATTTTGATGTTGTGACGGCCCCCGCAGGGCCTGGGGCGTTGCCCCGCGAATTACCTGTCGAGTTCTTGAGGCCAAACCCTTTTCAGCCTCGAAAAACCTTTGACGACGTCTATATGGCGGAGCTGAGCGCGTCAATTCGCGAAAAAGGCGTGCTGCAACCCCTGATCGTGCGTCCTATAGAGCAATCAGCAGAGGATACGAGCGCCTCTGAGCCGGAAAGTTTTGAAATCGTTGCCGGAGAAAGGCGCTGGCGGGCCGCGCAGATGGCTTCGGTTCACGCCGTGCCTGTGGTGATCAAGACTTTAACCGATGGCGAAGCGCTGGAAATTGCTCTGGTTGAAAATATCCAGCGATCGGATCTGAACTCTATTGAAGAAGCGGCCGGATATCGCGCCTTGATGGATGAATTTGACCATACCCAAGATCACTTGGGCGAAATCGTGGGCAAAAGCCGCAGCCATATTGCCAATATGCTGCGTTTGCTAACCTTACCCGAAGACATTCAAAATCTCATTTCTGAGGGCGCGCTTACGGCGGGTCATGGCCGGGCCTGTTTGCGCGCCGATCACCCCAAAGAATTGGCGGATCGCATCGTCAAAGAGCAGTTGAACGTGCGCCAAGCGGAGGCTTTGGCGCGCGGCGATGAAGTGGTAAAACCAAAGTCCGCGCCGCCTTCCTCCCCTCCCCTTGCCAAAGACGCAGATACGGTGGCGCTTGAAAACAATGTTTCCAACGCCCTTGGCTTGAAGGTAACCCTCCACCATCTGGGCGATAAGGGCGGTGAGGTTCGTGTGGCTTACAAAACGCTCGAACAACTCGACGAGATTTGTCGGCGCCTCAGCCGCGATGGTTAAGGCGTTCTCGGGTTGTCGTGATTGCCGGTGTTGCGCCGTGCACGGAATTAAACGGCCCGGCTCTGGCCAGCAGCCGCCATGCGGGTGAGGGTGAGCGCCGCGTCGCGGCAGATGGTTTCAGGGGGAAGCCCAGTGGTTTTGCAGTTCAGTTCAGCTTTGTAGAGACGGGCAAGGGCGTTGGCGGCGCGTTTGGCTGTCCACGCCTGTAATTGACGCTCAAATTCAGCGCGGCGGCTGAAATGGAGTCTCGGCCTGAGGGCGTCAGCGGCCTGTTTTGGCGATGCGCCATTTTTAATTTGCGTCAAACAGGAATGAATGCTTTCCACATGCCGGGTGAGTGCGCGGAGTATGGAGACCGGTTGCTCGTTCTCCAAAAAGCAGCGATCCAGACTGCGCGCCATGCCGCGAAACTTACCCGACGCACTTGCATAGGCGATATCGCTAAGACCGATGGCGTTGGCGTTGGCTATTACCGCTTTGATATCCTCCAGAGTAATTGAAACATTACTTTCGCTTTCGGCCTGTTTGTATAAGACAAGCTTTTCCAACTCGCCGCGCGTGATGCGCCTGTCCCCGCCCAGTGAGTCGGCAAGTAATTCAGTACACTGACGATCTATCCGCAATTGCGCGGACCGAAAGGTCTCGTTTATAATTTCGATTAAAGCGCGCTTGTCGTCCCGGTAACAGGGAATCGCAACGGCATTGGACGCATTCTCCGCGCACTTTCGCATCGCTGATGAAGGGCGTAAATCACCAGCTTCAATGACAATCAAGGCGTCGCCTTTAACAGAGTTATTTTCGTGCCCCTGTAAGAAATCTTTTATTTGCCCCGAAATCCGATCAGTATTAATCCGTATATTGATAATACGCGTTCCGCCCCACATAGATAGTGCGGAAAATTCATCGCGCAATCGTGTGGGATCACTGCGGCATTCTTCTTCGGTTAAATTGCATAGCCGGAATGGATCTTGACCGCTTTGTGTAATTTTTAAAGTGAGGTGATGCGCCCGCTCTCTCACCAGCCCTTGGTCAGGCCCATAAATCAAAGCCAAAGGAATTGCGGCGGAAGGCTCAGACAAATAGCGCGTTATATCTTTTCCTTTAAGGCGCATGGCGAGAATTAAAGCGTGTTGCGGATTGGTTTTGTTTTTTGATCTTGTTCAGGAGGCGCCCCTTCTTTGCGTGCGGCATCGGATTCCGCAGCATCGCTTTTGGCGGGAAAGGAGCCTGTTGCGAAAAACAACGCCAGGCGCAATGTGATATCTTCACTCACATCGCGCGCAGCGCGTTTTTGCGCGTCTTGTTTGGCTATCACTGTGGCGAATTGCGAGCGAACGACATCATAGGCTACCTGAGAACGGCTGCTGCTGGTAAAGACAATTTCTCTCGTTTCCTTGTCTACTAATTTATAGTCTGACATCAGCAGGTAGTTAAACCGGGTGACGGAAGCATCGAGGCGAACGCCCACCCCAATAGTTTGTTCTCGAAGCCCTAATTCGAGCCGGTAGCGCGGATTGGCGGGCGCACCGCCAGGCGACAAACGGTCCAGAAGATTATTACGCACCATGACGCCGAGTTTCGTATTCAATTGCGCGATGGATACTGTTTCCAGTTGTTCTTGTGCGCGGCCGATTTCACTGTTCGTCCCGTAAAGAGGCTTGAAGCCGCATGCGCTCAGAGCTGCAAAAAGAAAACAGGTGAGGCAAAATTTGAGGAGTGTCATTTTACAGGTCGCCCTTAAACAGCTTTAGATGACAATATTAACGATACGGTCTGACACCACAATCACTTTTCGGATCTTTCGTCCCTCCAGGAACGCAACTATTTTAGGATGAGCGCGCGCGGCCGCCTCCACGTCTTTGGGAGCAAGGTTAGCGGCAAGCTTCAGTTCGGCGCGCTTTTTGCCATTCACTTGTATCGGAATCAGGACCGTTTCTTCAGCGATTAAACGCTCTTCCGCTTTTGGCCAGGGCTGGTCGACCACAAGGCCTTGACCGCCGAGACGCCGCCAACATTCTTCGGCCAAATGGGGCGTCATGGGGGCGACCATCACAATAAGATGAGACAAGGCTTCACTGAGCGCCCAGTGATCCGTCTCGATCTCAGACTGAGCGAGGGCGCGTTCAGCTTTGCGAATGGCGTTGGTAAGCTCATAAAGATGAGCTACGGCGCGGTTGAAATGAAAGCGCTCTATTTCTTGCGTCGTGGCTTCGATGGTTTTATGCGTGGTTTTACGCAAGGCGCCGGCGGCTTCACTGGGCTGCGCAGCGGGCATGGCCGCCCCGGGCGACGGTATTCCGGTAAGATCCGTCACCAACGTCCATAAACGCTGGACAAACCGCCACGCGCCCTCCACCCCCGCATCGGTCCATTCAACATCACGCTCAGGGGGCGAATCGGACAACATGAACCAGCGGGCCGTATCGGCGCCGTATTGAGCGATAATATCCTCCGGGTCCACGGTATTGCGCTTCGATTTGGACATTTTTTCTGTGGGGCCAATGATCACCGGCTGGTTGGTCGTAAGAGAAAACGCCGCGCGATTCGAACCAGCTCCCGTCAGCCGGATCTCGTCGGGGGAGAGCCATTTGCCATCCGGGTTCCGGTAGGTTTCGTGGGTAACCATGCCTTGGGTGAAAAGCCCCTCAAAAGGTTCGAGAATTCCCACATGCCCGCACGCCTGCATGGCGCGTGTGAAATAGCGCGCATACAACAGATGCAGGATGGCGTGTTCGACGCCGCCGATATATTGATCGACCGGCAGCCAGTAATCGGTCTCGGCGCGGTCCGTTGGGGCTTGGCTGCGCGGCGCGCAGAAGCGGGCAAAATACCACGATGAATCGACAAATGTGTCGAATGTGTCCGTATCGCGCGTTGCGGCGGCGCCGCATTTGGGGCAGTCCACATGTTTCCATGTGGGATGATGGGCGAGGGGGTTGCCCGGCTTGTCAAAGCTGACATCCCCGGGCAAATGCACGGGAAGCTGGTCTTTGGGTACGGGAACGATGCCGCAAGCCGCGCAATGGATGATGGGGATGGGACACCCCCAATAGCGCTGACGGGAAATTCCCCAATCGCGTAATTTATAATGCACGGTGCGCTGGCCCACTCCACTTGCCTCCAGCCTTTTGATGGCCTCTTCTTTTGCGCTCTCCGCGTCAAGACCGTCAAGAAACGCCGAATTCGCCAGCACCCCGTCTTGCGTAAAGGCTTCCCCTTCGATGGTGAAGGTCGCGGCATCGGCGCCGTGCGGTATGACCACGGGTATGACTTCCAGGCCATACTTGCGGGCAAAATCCAAATCTCTTTGGTCGTGGCCCGGACAGCCGAAAATGGCGCCCGCGCCGTATTCCATCAGGATGAAATTTGCCACAAAGACAGGCAGGCTTTTGCCTGGTATAAAGGGATGTGCGGCGGTTAATCCTGTGAGGCGCCCTTTCTTTTCCGCTGTTTCCATTGCCTCTTCGGTGGTGCTGGAGCGGCGGCATTCCTCAATGAAGGCGCGCAGCGCCGGATCGGTGCGGGCCAGTTTTTCGGCCAGCGGGTGGTCAGGGGCGATGGCGCAAAAACTGGCGCCAAAAAGGGTGTCGGGCCGCGTGGTGTAGACGTCCAGGCCGCGTTCCAGGTCTTCCGGGCCCAAACTTTCGCCGGCCAGCGCGAAGGTCAGATTGAGTCCTTGGGACCGCCCAATCCAATTGGACTGCATCAACCTGACTTTGTCGGGCCAGCGCGGCAAATCATCCAACGCGCTCAGCAAGTCTTCGGCGTGTTCTGAGATGTTGAAAAACCACTGCGATAATTTGCGCTTTTCCACCAGAGCGCCAGAGCGCCACCCACGCCCGTCAATCACTTGTTCGTTGGCCAGGACGGTCTGGTCAACCGGATCCCAATTAACGCTGGAGTCCTTTCGATAAACGAAGCCGTGCTCCAAGAAATCAAGAAACAAAGCCTGTTCTTGCGCGTAATATTCCGGATCGCACGTTGCGATTTCCCGGGTCCGATCAATGGAAAGACCGATGGCCTTCAATTGATCGCGCATGGCGTCGATATTGTCATGCGTCCATTTGGCAGGGTGGGTTTTATTTTCTATGGCGGCGTTTTCCGCGGGCATGCCAAAGGCGTCCCACCCCATGGGGTGAAGAACGTTAAATCCCTGGGCGCGCTTATACCGGGCAACCACATCACCCATGGCGTAATTGCGCACATGG
>JAJFIM010000098.1 GCA_021774995.1 Alphaproteobacteria bacterium
CTCAGCGATGAGCGGCGCAGCCATGACCTGGTCGTGCGTGATTTCGCGCCGCAAATGAGCTTTAGGATTTATGGCGCCGTTGCGGTGGCTCTTGACCGAAGCATGGGCCATAGCGCGCTTCAAATCGCTGCGGTCAATGCCATGCACTGCCATATATGCTGTTGCGAGCTGGGCAAAGGCTCCCGGTCCTGAAATCGAGGCTTCAACTTGCTGCGCCAGCAAACTCTGCCCGGATCCGGGAAGGCCACCAAACCCCGTATCCTTGAGCTTCTCCACGCCCACGGCCAGGGCGACATCGACGGCGCCGCTGGCCACAGCGTAAACAGCCCCACGCAAGGCCTCAGTGCCGCTGGCGCAAAAATTTTCGACCCGTGTCACCGGAATATTCGGCAAGCCCAGCGCCACCGATAGGCCAAGACCGCTTCCCCCCATGCCCAAATCAGGCATGACCGTAGACAGCCATGCCGCCCCGATCTGCTCAGGTTCTATCCCGGCATCGCCCAGCGCCTCCGTGTAGGCCTCAATAACCAATTCTTCCGGACCGCTTTCCCATCGCTCGCCAAAGCGGCTGCACCCCATGCCGATAAGTGCAACCTTGTCACATATGCTCACATCATGTCTCCACTTTCACTTCACCGCCAACCTCACCTAAACATGCCAAAGCAGGCGCCGCTTTCCAGACATAACGCGTAAACCCGTGCGTTTGGGCTTTCGCCTTAATTCGAAAGACCATATCCATATCAGCGCCAATCGCCAGCGCAGCCGGGTCAACGTCAGTGAAATCCACAGCCAGACGGCCGCCTTCTCCAAAGGCTACATCGCCATAACAAGCAGGTGGATTAGGCGTAAAACTTAAGTAATCTGATGACCAGGAAACAATTTTGGCGCGGCTGTCCGCAAAACTTTTTTTAACAAACTGGTAATTGCTGCGCGCAGCTTTAAAGCTGGCCTCCGGGCCGAAAAACGTTTGCCCGGTTTCTTCACAAATCAAACCCGTCAATCCCATAACGAAATCGCGGTTGCGATAAAGTGCACTGAGATTGGAGGCTTCAGCCTCATGAGCCCGTGGTCCTTTTTCCCAAGCCACCAAGTCCCGAAACGCAAGATATTTGAAATAATTGTTTTCGGCCTTTCCTGCCTTGAGATATCCGCGCAAACCATGTTTGGGGTGGAAGGAGGAGATGCGGTCCGTGGTCCTAAACACCAGAGCATCACAGCCCTGCCCAAAGCCGATCATGAGAATCCAAGCATTGGGTTGGGCATTCTCAAGAACATCTGCCAGCACCATCATGGGATGTGCCGTACCGCAATTTCCACAATCCGCTTCCCATGTCTCGGCAAGCGCCTCGGGCGCTATTCCGACCGCGCGAACAACAGTGCGGGCTACGCCCTTTACCGGACATACAAAAACCACATGGGCGATTTCCTCAGGCGGAACAGCCGCCTTTTTCAATACTTTCGAAATCACCCGCGGCACAATTTTCTTGTAGCCTTCATCCCGCACCCAGCGCTCTTCCCACGACTCACTAAATTCCGCTTGAGCACCACGGTAGCGGTCTACAAAATCGACCGTCTCCGTATAGGACGCGATAAATTCGGCAATTATCCCTTGTGTGCCGAAGCACAAAGCCGCCGCGCCATCACCACAGCGCAGCCCTTCAAGCGAAGCGGCAGGGGCATGAGTCAAATGACCCGTGACGACCAGGGACTGCTTTGAGGTGGCGGTGGAACCGACATGGGTCAAAGCCTGAAGAATGGCGCTGGTTCCCGCCCTCTGTGTGGATGCAATATCCAATGCCTCAATCGCCTTCGGAAGCCGCAGAGCAGCGCTCAGAATTCCGGCATTGAGACGTTCAGCAAAAGGGGGACGCGTAGAAGCAAAATAAAGAGCCGTGATCTCTTGGCGTGCGCCGTTACCATCCAGACAATCACGAGCGGCCTCAACAGCCATCGTCACGCTGTCCTCATCCCAATTGGCCATCGCGTTGGCGCCTTTGGGAACCGCATAGAGCGCGGGGTTCACCCACCCCGCCGCCGCCTTGACCGCCTCGCGCTGAAGGCGCAATCGCGGCAGATATGCGCCATATCCAGTTATCCCGCACCCGTTCATAGCCTATAATTTACCTCTTTACCGTACACACACGCGCATGGCCGATGCCTATCCAGCCTAGGTCCGGCTGAGCTGCTTCTCTTAATCAGTATCATATATTTGAGCTGTGCAAAATGATTTTTCCAGGCGCGTTTTTACCAAGATGGGCGCAACTTCATAGAAGGGCGCCTTTGGGAACTGGAAGCAGAACATCCAAAAGATGCGCCCGTTTGAGGTGCAAATGGGCGTTGAATTCATCGGTCATGCCAAGCGCTCCGTGAATTTGGATATTCGCACGCGCATTTGTGAGCCCAGCATGGCCGGCCAAGTATCGCGCAGCAGCAGCTTGGCGGACAGCATCATTATGACAGCTATCAAGGGCCAAAGCCGCATAACACATTTGTGAAAAAGCCGCTTCATTGCGCATAGCCATATCCGCACAGGGATGTTTAATGGCCTGAAAGACGCCGATTGGGCGACCAAACTGTTCCCGGTCTTTGGCATGGGTCACGGCCATTTCACAAATGGCCTCGGCAGTCCCCACCGCCAAAGCCGCAACCAGTATCATACCGATGGCATATAAATCCGAAGCTACCTGGCGATCCACAAGATCAGGGTGGGCGCCGTTCAATTCAATAATGTGCAAGCTCGCCGACGGATCCAGGCAGCTCTTTTCATCACAACCACCCAATAGAGAACCATCGCACAATGCGGCCTGATCCTGGCTGAGAAAAAGAATAAAATCTGCGCCACGCCCATCAATAATTCGAAAGCGGCCTGACAAGCGGCCCCGTTCATTATCAATTTTTGTTTCAGGCACAGCCAAGGCAATCTTGACCTCCCCCTTCAAACAGCGGGACAAAAGTTCTTCTGCTCCACATGTCACCATCAAACGGGCGGCCAGACTAGTCGCTAACGTGGAAACCGGCGCCAGAAAACGCCCAGCTGCACGAAACAAAAGTGCTTCTTCGGCTAGGCCATACCCCACTCCGCCCAAATCTTGATGAACCGTAATACCGAACCAACCAAGTTCAGCCATGGCTTCCCATCGTTCGGAAGACGGCGCGTCTGCCTGACCATTTTTTATACGCTCAAGCGGCATTTCCGTCGCCATAAAGTCCATGGCCATGGTTATGATTTGTTCCTGTTCAGATGACGGCAGGAGATCCATCTTTTCTTCCCCCTAACGGCCGCGCGGCAGGCCAAGGACGCGTTCACCAATGATTTCTCTTTGGATTTCCGATGTCCCACCCCCGATTGAGCTGGCAAAATGGTACAGATAGTCAAATACCCAACCTTGCTGGCCATAGCCAAAATCGAGCATTCTGGAGCCCAGTATTTCCATACCCACTTGATGAGCGGATTGGAGAATTTGGGCAAGATACAAACGGATCATCGACCCCTCCGGACCCGGCAGACCTGTGCGCGCGATGCGGGAAACCCCGGCATAGGCCATGGCACGCAGGCCCGCGACTTGTGCACGCAGAACAGACAAACTCTGAACGATAGTATCATCGTCGATCCGCCTTCTCCCTTCAGGCCCGACAGTGTCTTTGGCCAGGTCAATAAGAAGGTCAACAGTGCGCGCTAATCTCACCTGATCCGCCAAAAAAGCGGTACCCCGCTCAAATGACAAGGTTGACATAGCGACCGACCATCCATCATGCAGCTCACCAACAACATTACGGAGTGGAATACGTACATCTTCGTAAAAGACTTCACAGAAATCATGCTCACCTGTCATCATTCTGATCGGCCTGACAGTGATGCCCGAGCTTCTCATATCGCAAATAAGCCACGTCAAACCTTTATGCTTTGATGCTTCAGGATCGGTACGTATCAGCAATTCTTGATAATCTGCATACTGCGCATAGCTCGTCCATATTTTATGTCCGTTGACAACAATTTCATCACCTTCAATCCGTCCACGCGTCCCTAAGCTGGCCAGATCGGAGCCAGCGCCAGGTTCGGAGAACCCCTGACACCAAATACTTTCCCCGTTCAAAATGCGAGGCAAGTGAAATCCCTTTTGCTCTTCATCGCCCCGGTAAATCAGGGTTGGTCCACCGTGATTAAGACCGACAAAACAAATACCGACATCGGGTGCATCAGCATTGGCATATTCTTCATACCAGATCAGCTGCTGAATGAGAGATAAGCCCCGGCCGCCATATTCCGACGGCCAGTTGATCCCCGCCCAGCCTCCTTCATATTGTTTCCGCTGCCAACTTAGGTCATAGGCGCACACGTCAGCCCCTTCCAGGGGGCGTCTGTCTTTCGGGATATTTTCACGCAGCCATGTCCGAATCTCATCACGCAGCCTTTCTTCCTGCTTACTAAAATCCATATCCATGACAGGTGACCTTAGAAATTTTTCGGTGCTTTTTTTCGTGACGCTACTATAATAGTATACTATTTTAAAAATGCAATCGCGCAGAAGCATTCAAAGCCACTCCCTCTCTGAGGACCGCGTTGGGAATATGCCGGAAAAGGTACTCTAACCATGACCTATCAAACGATCTTGTATGAAACCGACGATGATCACGTCGCCACAATCACATTGAATCGCCCCAAAGCGATGAACACTTTCAACAAAACCATGGTTGAGGAGTTCTCCGACGTCTGGGTAAAAATACGTGAGGACGATTCTATCCATGCGGTTTTGTTAAAGGCTTCCGACGGACGCGCATTTTCCGTTGGCATTGATGTACGCAACCCAGGTGAGGGGTTTTGGCCTGACAATATATGGTCGCAGATTGACCCTGGACACTATTTGAGTCCGAAGCAAAACAAGGTGTGGAAACCGATCGTGGTGGCCGTTCATGGTATGTGTGCGGCGGGGGCTTTCTATTGGCTCAATGAAGCCGACATCATCGTGTGTTCTGAGGATGCGGAGTTTTTTGACCCTCATGTGACCTATGGCCTGGTCGCGGCGCTCGAACCTATTGGCTTGCGTCAACGTATCGCGCTTGGCGATGTCTTGCGGATGGCGTTACTGGGCAATGATGAACGGATTAGCGCCCAAACCGCATTGCGCATGGGCCTGGTCAGCGAAATCACTCAACGCGGCGACTTAGAGCACCGTGGCCACGAACTGGCCGCTGCCATTGCCTCAAAACCCCCAGCAGCCATACAGGGTACGGTACGGGCGATATGGGACTCTCTCGATGTCCTGCGCACTGCGGGCCTGGATATGGCATTGAAATATTGCCAATTAGGCAATCCTCTGGGTACCGCCCAAGTGGATCGCGACACAATCATGAGCGCCCAAAAAGGCTATAAGCTGAGGTAAAGAGCAACACGGCGCCACATGAGGTTTGAAAATTCTTAAAAACATCACCCAATCGCGCTTCAGACTTGCGATCCCCAATACCATTTGTATGAGTTGAACAGGAGAAAAAATAATGCCGGGCACTAATATTCCACAACATGTCCCTCAAGATCTGGTTCGGAATTTTCTGAGCTCTCATCAAGATGCCATGGAACGCGATCCTTTTACGGCTTTGCGCTACGTCTATGAAGGTGAAGGGCAGGACATTTTTTTTGATCCCTTGGGCGCCAGACTAACCCAACCTCATTTGCCCGGCGCATGGGTTCTAACCCGCAATGCGGACATCCGCGAAGTTCTCCAAGACCCTGTTCTTTTCTCAAGCAAAGGCATCACGGGATTCTCGAAACTTTTAGGCCAAGACTGGGATCTCATTCCCGTCGAGCTCGATCCACCCGAGCATGCCAAATTCCGGGCGATCATGAATCCCCTGTTCAGCCCAAAGCGCATCAATGAACTGGAACATGATATCCGAGAATGCGCCTCGCACCTTGTCCGCAAAGCAGCCCAGCGAAAAGACTGTGATTTTAATGAAGCCTTCGGCCGCCCTCTCCCCGTAACAATTTTCGTGCGCCTTATGGGATTGCCAATGGAGGAATTCGACACCTTCATGCGCTGGGAAGATATGGTTTTGCACTCCATGGATATGAACGTGCGCCATGAAGGCGCTGTGGAAATACATAACTACCTGAAGGAATTGATTGCCAAGCGCAAATTACAACCGGTTGATGATCTCGTGAGCTTTGCCGTGAAAGCCGAAATAGATGGACAAAAGCTCACGGATGATGAAATCATGGGTATATGCTTTTTACTCTTTGTCGGCGGACTCGATACAGTGGCCGCATCTTTAGCTTTCACTTTCAAATATTTGGCCGAAAATCCAGAGGCACGGCAACGACTGATCAATGAGCCCGATCTCGTTGCCTCAGCTGTTGAAGAAATTTTACGGACCCATTCAGTCGTTGTGACCAATCGCATCGTGACTCAGGACACTACTTTCCGAGACATCAAGATGAAGCAAGGCGATTGCGTGGTCTGCTATACGGCGTTGGGCAGCATGGATCCCAAGGAATTTGAAAATACACAAGAACTTATTCTTGACCGTTCACCCAATCGCCATCTTGCTTTTTCAACAGGGCCACACCGTTGTCTCGGCTCTCATCTGGCCCGGCGGGAAATGCAAATCGCCATCAAAGTGTGGTTAAAAACGATACCGGATTTTTGGATTCCGGAAGGAGCCGAAATCAAGGCCCATGGAGGAATTTTTGGTCTGGATTCCTTACCCCTGTGCTGGGACTAAGCAGAGAGAGTCAACAGCTCAAGGCTTGATTAATTTAAAATTCCACCCCTAACTTTTCAGTCATATAGGACGCGATATGCATAGCGTCCTTGGGTTCCGACCACGTGCCGGCATCGCGAATATCGGCCCAATGGTCCGCAATCGCTTCCGCCTTCACCGAATTGTCAGGGCAAACCCACCCCTCGGCCAATCCAACGAAGACACGGGCATACCACCCACCCGTCGCCAAAAAGGCTTCACCCGTCATTGGACAACTCTTATGGGCCAAGGCCACCGCCATTGGCGCCACCTCGGCCGGCGCCATAGCATGATCGCCCGTAACATCTTTGCCTGTGGTCAAACGCGTCCCCGCAACAGGGGAGATTGCATTGACTTTGATATCGTACTTTCTTCCCTCTATCGCCAGCGTGCGCATGAGACCGACCACCCCCATCTTGGCGGCCGTGTAATTCGCCTGACCAAAATTTCCAAAAAGTCCTGATGCGGATGTCGTTAAGATCAGCCGTCCACCATTGCCGCTTTCTTTCATCGCCTTGAATGCGGGTTGGAGAACAAAAAACGCACCGCGCAAATGAACGTCCAGGATGGCGTTAAAATCACTTTCTTCTATTTTCAGGAAACTTTTGTCGCGCAAGATGCCTGCATTGGCAATCACCGCATCGACGCGGCCCCATTGCTCCAGGGCCGTATGGATAATGGACCAGCCGCCCTCCTCGGTCGCAACGGAATCAAAATTTGCAATTGCTTCACCGCCATTTTTTCGAATTTCCTCAACCACCAGATTTGCCGGGTTGTCATCCGCGCCGCTGCCGTCGGCTGCGCCGCCTAAATCATTAACCACAACCTTTGCGCCACGCTGCGCCATTTCCAGGACATAAGCACGTCCCAGACCCGATCCGGCGCCCGTTACAACCACCACTTCACCATCAAAGCGCAGCGTTTCACTCATACTATTTCCTCTCATACGGGTCACAGCACACGCCATGCTCAGCGTTTGACCAGTTCAATAGTTGACCTTTCCCGATCCCATGTTCTTGGTGTGCACCCCTCTTCGCGTAATTTGTATTTTAAGATGCGGCCAACCGGGTTTCTGGGTAATTCTTTTCTAAATTCGATATATCTGGGTATGGCAAAATAGGGCAATCTCTCTATGGCCCAACAGCATAATTCTTCTTCCGTCACAGTCGAGCCTTCCACCATAAGCGCCGTTACCTTCACATCGTCTTCCCCTAGATCAGAGAAAACCGCATGAACGGCCAAATCAACGATATCGGGATGCTTTCGAAAAGTTGTTTCCATTTCAAAACTTGAAATGTTTTCACCACGCCGACGCAAATAATCTTTTTTGCGATCAACGAAATAGAAAAATCCATCTTCATCAAATTTACCAATATCACCTGTATGGAACCACATATTTTTCATGACCTTGGTCGTGTCTTCCGGACGGTTCCAATAGCCTTCGAACATGACATGGGGTTTCAAGGGACGGGCGATGATTTCACCGGTATCACCGGGAGGCAGCTCATTGCCTTCCTCATCAATGATACGAACGTCAAAGCAAACGTTCCTTTTTCCTGAGGACCCTGGCGGTGCGGGCGCGCTCAAAGGCAGGCTGGTGAGAAGAGAGGATTCGGATAATCCAAATACGTTGGCACCAGCATAATGGATATCAAACCGATCGCGCCATTTCTTTTGAAGTTCTGCCGGGAAAGGCGCCCCCACGACGGCGCGTAACTGCCCTCGACAACGCTTCATCGCATCATTTTCGGGAGCGTCTGCGAGCAGTGGAATCATAGACCCGAGAATATTGGCTACCGTAGCGCCAGAACGTTCAATTTCAGACCAAAACCGCGAAACCGAAAAGCGCCGCGATATGGCCGCCATACCTCCCACCAGCAAAGATGACAGCACCACTGTCGCTGTTGCGTTCAAATGAAACAGGGGCAGGCAAGACCAATGAATATCCCCAGATGTTTTACCCGTCACTTCGATGGATTGGCGCGCCAAATTACAAATATAGTTATGGCTAACCATGCACCCTTTAGATGGGCCCGTGGTTCCCGCCGTATAAATAAGAACTGAGAGTTGATCGGGACGAACTGAGATATCCAAAGGGGCATCACTTTCAACTACACTCTTTTCAAGTGGTTGAATGCGCCATTCCTGGATATGGCAGTCTGGTTTATCGCCTGCGTAAAGAAAAGTATGAACGTCCGGCAAGCCACTGGCGACCTGAGCGACGCGCGTGGCATAATCAGATTCAGAAATAATAATTTTTGCCCCACAATCAGCCAGTTGATGGCGTAAGAACTCCCCTTTATAGGCTGTGTTGACAGGGACATGAATAGCGCCGAGCTTGTTGACGGCAAACCAGAGAAGAATGGAATTCAAATTGTTGTCTAAAAGGGATGCAACGGTATCACCGGATGCCACCCCCAATTCCTTCAGGCCATGAGCCATCCATGTGGAGTCTCGATCGAAATCATGAAATGTAATGGAATCGCCATCGAAATCCAGAAACAGCTTTCCGGGAAATACTTCCCTAGCTCTTTTCAGAGCATTGACGATGGTGTCGCATTCATCTGCCTGCCATTTTTGCTGCACACAAATCATCGTGTCTTTCACTCCGGTTTAAATCCCTATTTTCTCAGGCGCGGTTTCAGTCAATCAACATATTCTTTATGAAGGTCCCGGATAGGGAGCCCCATCTTCATCTCGCTGCTCCCTTGGCTCAAAGAGAGGCAAGAATATTTCCTCTTGTTTTTCAAACACGACACTGACCGGCATGCCGATATACACGTTGTCCGGGGGGCAATTGATAATATTGGTGGTCAAACGCAGACCTTGTTGTTCAGCAAGTTCCACAATTGCGATGACATAAGGAATCTCAAGATTGGGCACCCACTGCTGATGATTGAGTGTGTAACTGGCAATCAATGCCTTTCCGGATACGGGTGCGGCCTCAACATCCCTTCCCAGGCATTTTGGACAAACCGGCACGGGTGGGTGAATATAATGACCACAAGCCAAGCATCTCTGAATGAGAAGCTCACCCCGTTCCCCACCTGTCCAAAAGCTTTTATTATCGGTATCAAGAGACGGCAATAGCCGCGGGGTTGGTTGGTTCATACGACACCCTCATCGCAAGACTTCATGTGGATCATCATGGGTTGGAATTTAAGAATCCTTATCCCACTCCAAATGCAATTGATCCATACCAAGTACCCCGACATGGTATTTAATTTCCGTCCCCTGTTTGATATGGAACTTAGGAATCCTTTTAATCCATTCCTCCAGCAAGATTCTCAATTCACTTCTGGCCAAATGGGAGCCGAGGCATCGATGCGGCCCAGACGAAAATGAGATATGCCGTGGGCAGCGGCTAAAATCTGCCTTCAAGGGGTCATCATATTCACGTTCATCAAAAGCGGAAAACGGTGTATATAGAACCACCTGATCACCGGCCTTGAATTGAACATTATGAAATTCGATATCCTGCGTGCACGTCCGGCTGGTTCTTATGATTGGATGAAGTCGAATAATTTCTTCTATCCCATTTTTCATCCTGTCAGGATGCTCCACCAATTCTTCTAAATGTGATGGATTCTCTGCCAGAAACCGAAACGTGTGGCCCATGACACTGGTGAGTGTATCCAATCCACCAATAAACAAGAGGAAACAGAAGTCCAGAACTTCATCATCGGTAAGAGGCTCACCCTCAAAGCGTGCAGAAAGTATATTACTGATAATATCGTCTTTTGGTTCAGCCTTACGCTGAGCCAAAAGATCTTCAAGAAATGCAACGATTTGTTTGGCGCCCACATCACGCTGTTCATCGCCGTATTTATTGTGGAGCACCATATCAACCCATTCCAGGAATTTACGGTAATCTCCAACAGGCAACCCCATAAGACGCGTGAACACAATACTGGGCATCACTTTGGCTATCGATTCGATAAAATCACACTCACCATTCTCTTTCACCTCCTCGACAAGTCTAACGGCTATATCGCGAATCCAAGGTTCCAATGCATCAATTGATTTAGGAGAGAAAGACGGATTAACGATGATTCGATATTTTGTGTGTTCAGGTGGGTCGGAATCAATGGGAATGCAACGCCGAAGAAAATTGGCTTCCGATGCATTCCTGCTGGAGAAAAGTTTCGGATCCTGCATGATTTCACGCATCGGTTCAGCGCGTGTCACTATCCACGTTCCGCCAAGTGCCGTAGACCAATAGATATCCGGCAGTTCTTGCTGCGCGCGCTGATAAACACCCCACGCATCTTTTGAATATTCGGAGTCGAACCACGGTTCATAATCCCGCACGAGAGTTGATGGTACATGCTCAGGAACGTTACTCATGACTGCCTCATTAATTATTATCCACCAGAAACAATTGAAGGCCACCCATGGTCGCCCGACCGTACATTCTTTAATCTTAAACTCACGTCTATTTTAAACAGTATCATATATTATTTATATTAAAAAGCATAGGATTGCAAGGCGCCCTCTGATCGTCTATCAATAAATAGTGCACTATATTGATAGGGTATCGTATGATTAGCCTCTCAATAGTCGCCACATATTGTATTGAAACTGGGTCATCAATGATCCCGAGAATGGTGGTAAAAATCATGGGCTGTAACTGGAGTGAATTTGAGGGCAGAAACGTGGTCGTGACGGGGGCAGCGTCTGGTATGGGTGCCGCCGTCACGCATTTGCTGGTCACCGCTGGGGCCCATGTCACGGCATGGGATATCAAAGATGCTCAGATCGATGGAATTTCCATACAGCAATGCGACCTCACCTCTCTCGACTCCATCGACGCCGCTATCAGCGCCCTTGATGGCACTATCGATAATTTCTTTGGATGCGCCGGCCTCCCTCAAACATTTCCTGCCCTTGACGTGGTAACCGTCAACTTTTT
>JAJFIM010000099.1 GCA_021774995.1 Alphaproteobacteria bacterium
CCGTGCCAGGAAGTGGTGCTCACCGGCGCCGACATTGATCTCAGCACGCTGCCCATCCAGACCTGTTGGCCGGGCGAGCCCGCGCCCCTCATCACCTGGCCTCTGGTGGTGACCAAAGGACCGGGGACGCACGCCGAAGACAATTATAATCTTGGCGTCTACCGCATGCAGGTCACGGGGCGCGGCGCGGCGCTCATGCGCTGGCTGAAGCATCGCGGCGGCGCACAGCATTTTGCCCGCTGGAAAGAGCAAAAATCAGACCCCCTGCCCGCCGCCGTGGTGATTGGCGCTGATCCGGGCGCCATTCTCGCCGCCGTCACGCCGGTTCCCGATACGCTGTCCGAATATCAATTCGCCGGTCTGTTGCGCGGGCGCGCGGTGGATCTGGCGCCGTGCAAGACAGTGCCCTTGAAAGTCCCGGCGCACGCCGAGATTATCCTGGAAGGCCACGTCCTCCTTGACGAACGCCAAGACGAAGGCCCTTACGGCGATCACACCGGTTATTATAATGCGGTGGAGCAATTCCCCGTGTTCCGCATTTCGGCCATCACCCGGCGCCGCGCGCCGATTTACCTCTCCACCTTCACCGGCCGCCCACCCGACGAGCCCAGCGTGCTGGGCCAAGCGCTGAACGAGGTGTTCATTCCCCTGTTGCAACAGCAATTCCCGGAAATCATTGATTTCTGGCTGCCGCCCGAGGGGTGTTCCTACCGCATCGCGGTGATCAGCATCAAGAAAGCTTATCCCGGCCACGCCAAGCGCATCATGATGGCCGCATGGTCATATTTGCGCCAGTTCATGTACACTAAATGGGTCATCGTGGTGGATAACGATATCGATGCGCGCAATTGGAATGACGTCATGTGGGCCATCAGTACGCGGATGGACCCGGTGCGCGACATGACATTGATCGAAAACACGCCCATTGACTATCTCGATTTCGCGTCGCCCGTCTCGGGCCTCGGCGGCAAAGCGGGTTTTGACGCCACAAACAAATGGCCCGGCGAAACCACGCGCGATTGGGGAACCAAGCTGCGCATGTCAGATGACGTGATCAAGGCCGTGTCAGAGAAATGGGCGCGCCTCGGCCTGCCGGGTTCCGGCAAGAGCATTTGGTGAGTGTTAAGCCTCCCTTCCCTCCCTCTTCCTCCTGCGCTAATCTGGGCGCTGATTGATTCTTATGCGCAGACTCCCTCAACCAAGGAGCGCCACAGTCCATGACCATCATATCCCGGATCGTTCTTTCCGCCCCCTTCATATTGGCGCTGATTGATTATCTTCAGTTCGGCGCCGTGGTGTTGGCGAATGAGACCGTCGACGCTTTTTGGCAAAACCACGCCATGCGGGAGACGATCTACGCCGTGGTGATTTCAGGCGTGATTCTGAACTTCATCTGGTCGACCATCACACCGATGAAAATGATGATGATCGCGGTGTTCGGCGCGCCATTCGTTTTGTCGTTCTGGATTGCCGATTTTGCCGTCGGTCATGGCGACGCGCCCATCGCGCAAGAATCCTTCGCCAATCATCTGGTGCAGATTTTACTTTTTGCCGTCGGTTACGCCATGGCGCTCTCGACCAAACCCCAAAAGCCCCCTCCCGCTTGAACAACCATTTTTGGAGATTAACCACATGGCAACTCTGATTCCCATCACCGCTCTTTTTGTCGGCCTTCACGGTCTGCTGGCAATGTTGCTCGTGCTCAAAATCACGCGCTTCCGCCAGAAGGACAAAATAGCCTTTGGCGACGGGGGCAATGAAGGCATGCAAAGGGCGATCCGGGTCCAGGCCAATTTCATTGAATATGTGCCGCTGGCCCTGATTATGATCCTGGTGCTGGAGATTCAGGGCGCATCGGAAATGCTTCTCTATGGTTTAGGGACCGCGCTTTTCCTCGGCAGGGTGCTGCACGCTTACGGCCTGGGAAAATCCTCTGGCGCCACCCCCGGCCGGTTCATCGGCACGCTCCTCACCTGGGCCGTGTATTTCGTTGGGGCCATAGCTTGCCTGATCATTGCCGTGTGAGCCTTGCCAACCCCTCCCTCATCGGAGGTTTGCCCAGATCCCGTTTGACGTTATAAGAAGGCCGCTCCGCGCATTTAAACAGAACGGCCCTTTTTCATGACTTCATCGCGCCTTTCGCAAAAAAACCTGGATCTTAACCAAAGCTTGATTGCCCGCGCCCTCAAAAGCGGCGCGGACGCGGCCGACGCCGTACTTTTTGAAGGCGCATCCTTCGACGCCTCCTTCCGGATGGGCAAGCTGGAGGAAATCGAACGCTCCGAATCGCAGGACCTCGGCCTGCGGGTGTTGATCGGCAAACGGCAGGCCAGCGTTTCGACCACTGATTTTAGACAAGACACCCTCAATGCGCTGGTCGAACGGGCCGTGGCCATGGCGCGCAGCGCGCCCGAAGACCCTCATTGCGGGCTGGCCCCGGCGGAGCTTTTGGCAACGTCCTTTCCCGATCTCGATTTATGTGACGCGCATGAGCCCAGCGGCGAGGAACTGGCCGCTCTGGCCGCCGAAACGGAAGACACCGCGCGCAGCGCCCCCGGCATCACCAATTCCGATGGCGCCAGCGCAGGCTGGGGCTGCGGCGGCGTGACGCTCGCCACCAGCGAAGGCTTTTCGGGAAGTTACAGCTCCACGAGTTTTTCGCTGAGTTGCGCGGTGATCGCGGGGACCGGCTTGGATATGGAAAACGCTTATGACTTTCATTCCGCGCATCACCGCAGCGATCTGAAAGCTCCCGCGGAAATTGGCGCCACGGCGGCTGAACGAGCGCTGCGCGCCCTCAATCCCCAGGCGATCAGCAGCGGCGCCTATCCGGTGGTTTATGAAGACCGCGTATCAAACTCCCTCCTGAGGCATTTCGCCGGAGCCATCACCGGCACGGGCATCGCGCGGGGGACAAGCTTTCTCAAAGACAAAATGGGCGAAGCGGTATTTGCCGAGAACATCACCCTCATTGACGACCCGCACCGGCGGCGCGGCCTGGCCTCCAACCCCTTTGACGGCGAGGGCGTCGCCAACAAAGTTCATCACCTCATCGAGAAGGGCGCGCTCACAACCTGGCTGCTTGACACCGCCACCGCACACCAATTGGGATTGACCACCACCGGCCACGCAGCGCGCAGCGCCGGCGCGCCCCCGTCCCCCGGCTGGACCAACCTGCATATGGCGCCTGGCGAACCAACGCCTGAAGAACTCATGAGCGACATTGCGCACGGCCTCTTCGTCACGTCCATGTTCGGACCATCGGTCAACCCCACGACGGGCGATTATAGCGCAGGGGTTTCGGGGATATGGATTGAGAACGGCGCCCTCGCCTACCCCGTTAATGAGATCACCATCGCCGGCAATCTCATCGACATGTTCAAAAACATCCAACCCGCAAATGACCTGACGTTTCGTTTCGGCACAAACGCCCCCACGCTACGGGTAGAGGGGATGACGGTCGCAAGTGCCTGAAAACGCCGTCCCTTCGCCGGAGACAAAAGACGACCACGCGCTTCTCCTGGAAGCCATCGCCCAAGCGGGGGAAATAGCGCGAAAATTCTTCCGAGCTGATTTTAAGTCCTGGGACAAAGCAAAAAACGATCCGGTGACGGAAGCCGATGTTGCCATCGACGCCATGCTGCGCGCCAAGTTGACGTCCGCCCGGCCCGCATATGGCTGGCTGTCGGAAGAAACGCAAGACACGCCGGACCGGTTGGCGTGCGACAAAGTCTGGATTGTCGATCCCATCGACGGCACCCGCGCCTTTATCAAGGGATTGCCGCATTTCGTTGTCTCGGTTGCGCTTACCTGGAAAGGCCAGCCAATCAGCGCCGCAATCTATAATCCGATCACGGATGAGCTTTATGAAGCGCAAAAAGGCAAAGGCGCGCTGCTGAACGGGAGCGCCATTCACGTCAGCGACCGCCGGGAGATCGAAAACTGCCGCATGCTGGGTCACAAAGACCTGTTCGAAAGTGAAAAATGGAAACATCCCTGGCCTGAAATGCAGATTGAAAGCCGTAACTCCATTGCTCTCAGAATGGCGATGGCGGCGAGCGGCGCTTGGGACGCCTGCGTCACCCTGGCGCACAAAGCCGATTGGGACATCGCCGCCAGCGATCTTATCGTCACGGAATCAGGCGGACGCGCCACCAATCACCGGGGAGAGGCTTTCATCTATAATGCTAAGAACCCCAAACACCATGCTGTGGTCGCCGCGGGGCCTGTCCTCCATGCGAAACTGATAGACCGCTTAACCCATATCCCCCTCTCAGACCCTTAAAAACTAGCGGCATTCCGCACTCTTTTATCCCGCGCGTTAAGCTCTGGTTGAGACCCTGGCCCGTAGACTTGCACGATCAGATCCCATAGAAGAAAAGCGGCCGATATGAGAATTGGCGCCCATCTTAAACAGTGAGTATAATTTTGTGACACAGCAACTTCTTCATATGGTGTTCGGCGGAGAGTTGAGCGACATTGACGGCATAGAACTCAAAGACCTTGATAAGGTGGATGTGGTCGGGCTTTTTCCTAATTACGTGCAGGCATACGATGCGTGGAGAGCCGCCTCTCAGTCTCATGTCGATAATGCGCATATGCGCTATTTTATCGTTCATCTGCACAAACTCATCGACCCGGCCCACCCAGCCGATCAGAATAAGAGCGCGGCGCAGCGCAAAGCTGGCTAGCAAGACCGTCTGGCGGTGGTCTAAGCCCCATGATATGGTCATTGTTCCATAGCCAAAGGGCGAGTTTTTCGTGTCATCACAAGACCATAACGATTCTTCTTTATCCGCGCCTGAGATCCCGCCCCGCACGCTGACTTTGATCAGACGCGTGTGGAAGGCTTATGTTCTGCCGCACAAAACCCGCGTTTTAATCGCGGTCTTTTTCATGCTGATCGTCGCGGTCACCTCCGCCAGCCAACCGCTGGTGTTGAGTTTCGCGATTCGAGAGTTGATGGTGCAGCAAAACGCCGACATGCGGCTCACCGTCGCCGGGGTGATTATCGCTATAGGTCTGACCAAGGCCGCCGCAACTTATGTGCAAGCCATGATCATGAGCCGCCTTGGTCAAAAGATGGTGGCCGACTTGCAAACCGGTCTGTTTCACAAACTTGTCCATTCCGATTTAGGGCGCCTGCAGCAAACCCATTCGGGCAGTTTTGTCTCCAATTTTCTCTATGACGCCAATCTGATCGCGGCCTCCATCAGCTCCGGCATCACCGGCATCGCCATTCACGGCGTGACCGTAATCGGTTTCATTGCAACCATGTTCTATATTGACTGGAAACTGGCCATTATCGGCACTGTCGTTATTCCCTTTGTCGCCCATTTCGCCCGCAAGCTCAGCAAAACCATGCGCAAAGCCACAACAGGGGGCATGAACGAGACCGACAATCTCTCCAAACTCGTGCTTGAAACGCTGAAGGGCGCACGCACCATTAAAACGTTCCAACAGGAAGATGTAGAGGTCGCCCGCGCCGCGACAACCGTCAACAACCGCCTTGATCATCTCATGTCGGGACTGCGCGCGCGCATCGCCGCCGCGCCTCTCACCGAAGCCGTCACCATATTCGGTCTGGCCGGCGTGCTCGTTTACGCCAGCATTCAGCAATTGGATCCGGGTGATTTGACGGGCTTTATCACCGCCATGTTTTTATCCTACCAACCGCTTAAAGTTCTTTCCAACTTATCCGTCGTGGTGTCCGAAGGCGCGACCGCGGCAACCCGCATATTCGGCGTTATGGACGTGGAACCTAAAATCACAGATTCCACCGACGCAAAACCGCTCAACCTCGAAAAGGGCGCCATTCACCTCGAAGAAGTTGTCTTTCATTATACGGACGATATTGCTGCACTTGATGGACTGGACCTCGACGTTCCCGCGGGTAAAACAGTGGCTCTGGTGGGGCCGAGCGGCGCCGGCAAAAGCACGGTCTTTAATCTCATCCCAAGATTTTATGACGTCACCAGCGGCCATGTCGCCATTGACGGACAAGACGTGCGCGGCGTGACCCTGGCCAGTTTGCGCAAAGTGATTTCCATTGTCACACAGGAGCCTTTTTTGTTTGACGATAGTGTGCGGGCCAATATCGCCTATGGCAGGCCCGGCGCTACGCAAGCCGAAATTGAAGCGGCCGCGCGGGGCGCCGCCGCCGCCGATTTTATTTCTGCATTGCCGGGCGGCTATGACGCCCCCGTGGGCGAACAGGGCGTCAAACTCTCCGGCGGCCAGCGGCAGCGCATCGCCATCGCCCGCGCGATGCTGGCGAACGCCCCCATCCTTCTGCTTGACGAAGCCACGTCGGCGCTTGACAATGAATCGGAACGGCAGGTCCAAATCGCGCTGAAGCGGCTGATGGAAGGGCGCACAACATTGGTAATTGCCCATCGCCTGTCCACCATCATCGATGTTGACTGCATTTATGTTCTTGACCGCGGCCGCGTGGTTGAAAAGGGCGCGCATGACGAACTCCTGGCGCAGGGCGGTCTTTATGCGCGTCTCTACCGCACGCAATTTAACGCAAAGTCAAAAGAAGCCGGCGAGGCCGATGAGGCCCGCCCCCTGCCGGTCGCCGGGGAATAAGGGCGGATGAGATGAAACTCGGCAAACGCATCCTCAATAACGCACTGGCGCAAGCCGCGCTGACCAAATTAATCGTGCTCTATATTCGCCTTGTCAACGCCACCACGCGGTGGGAGATCATTAATGGCGAAGCGCCCCAAAAGGTCGTTAATGAAAATCGGCCTGGCATCGGCGCCGCATGGCATGGCCGGATTGCGCTTTTGGCGTATTCCATCCCGCACCCTAAGGATACTTACGCTCTCATTTCACAGGGGCGCGATGGCGCACTGATGGCGCGGATCATCGAAGACTTAGGCTTTCGCACGGTGCGCGGTTCGGCAAAGGCGGCGCACAAGACCAAAGATAAAGGCGGGGTGGGCGCAATGCTCTCCATGGTCAAAATCCTGGAGCAAGGCCGCAGGGTCCTTATCACGCCCGACGGACCGCGCGGCCCCCGCATGCACGCCAAAGGCGGGGTCATCACATTGGCGCGCATTTCCGGCGAGCCGGTTTATCCCGTCACATACGCCGTGCGCAAGCGCATCGTGATACGCTCGTGGGACCGCTTCATACTTCCGCTCCCTTTCAACAGCGGTGTCTTTATCTGGGGAAGACCGGTCACCGTCGCGCATGACGCTGACGCCAAAGAGCAGGAAAAGGCGCGCAGACAGATTGAGGATCAGTTAAACGCCATGACGCGGCAAGCCGATGAAATCGTCGGCCAAACAACCATAGAACCCGCGCCGCCCCGCAAGACGGCTCCCTCGTGGCGATGAACGGCTCCCATCAAACAAAGCAAACCCGCCGTCCGTTCAGCCTGTCTTTCTATCGCGCCGTGACGCTGTGC
>JAJFIM010000100.1 GCA_021774995.1 Alphaproteobacteria bacterium
AGTCCGCCGCTCCGTTGCTTCATCTGATAATAGTGCGCCTGGATTCGCCGGGACTAAACATCCAAACCCAGCAAAATGGGGAGCTCCGCCATTTCACTGAAAATTTCGGCGCCGGCTTGTTCAAGTCCTTTTACATCAGTATATGGATCGGCGATATATCCAAAAACCTGCATACCCGCCGCCCGCGCGCCTTGAGCGCCAAACACGGAATCTTCGATCACCACGCACCTCTCTGCGGGTTGGCCCATTACCTCAGCCGCATGAATGAATATATCCGGATAGGGCTTGGATCGCGCGACCTCGGTGGCGCTGAACAAAACATCGCGCACAAGCGGCAACAAGCCGGTATGGCTTAAGGTGAAGCGCATTTTGTCTTTGCTGCCAGATGACGCCACGCAATAAGCGATGGCCTCTGTCTGCAAATGACGCAGAACAGCCTCAACGCCCGGCACGGAGGCAAGTTCGCTCTCCCACGCCGCTCTTTCCCGGCGGCGCAAGTCCGTCCGCCATTCATCAGGCACGGCGCGGCCTAAGCTCTCTTCTATCAGAGCGATGCTGCTTTCCAAGGTGCGGCCCACATAGCGCGCGCAGCATTCGTCAACACTTGTCGGCAAGCCGGCCTCCGTAATCATTTCGGCAAGCACGCGGTTGGCCGCCGGCTCGCTGTCCACGAGCACGCCATCGCAATCAAAAATAACCAGGGAAGGCGGCATGAAACTCCAGGCGGGCGCTACATATAGAGAGGTTCGTTTTCGAGCCCTTTATACAAGTGAGCGACCTCATTTGCATAGCCGTTAAAAAGCTGCGTCGCCACGCGTCTTCCCCCGCCGCCAAGGATCTCCTCTGACGCTTGAGACCATCTTGCGTGGGGCACTTCCGGGTTCACATTGGCCCAGAAGCCATATTCGCGCGGACCCGTTTCTTGCCAGAAAGATTTGGGGCGTTTCTTGGTAAAGCTAATTCTGACAATAGATTTGATCGACTTAAAACCATATTTCCAAGGAACCGCCAAGCGTAAAGGCGCGCCAAATTGCTTCGGCAGGGGCTTGCCATAAACACCCGTTACCATAAACGCCAGATCATTCGTTGCTTCAGCCATGGTGAGGCCCTCGACATAGGGCCAGGGATACCAGACCGCTTTTTGGCCCGGCGCCATGCGCTTGTCATTGAAGGTTTCCATACGGATGTATTTGGCGCTGGACAATGGCCGGGCAAAATCGACAAGTGATTTTAACGCAAAGCCGGACCACGGAACCGCCATGGACCACGCTTCCACGCAGCGGTGCCGGTAAAGGCGTTCTTCAACGGGCATTTTCTTGATGAGTTCATCAAAGGAGAGCGTCTGCTTTTGTTCAACCAAGCCATCAATCTTTACTTCCCATGGCCGGATCACCAGTTTTTGCGCCGCTTTTGAAATACTTTTGTGCGAGCCAAATTCGTAAAAATTATTATATGTGGAGGCGAGCGCCTCATCGGTTATTTCACGATCAAGAACATAAGAGTCATTGCGGGGCGCAGGATAAAGCGATGCGGTGGGATCGGGCGCCATTATCGGCGCCGCCTGGGATTGCGAACCGCCATCTTCACATCCCGGCAGCCCTAAAAGCGGCGCGGCGGCGGCGATCAACCCCGCCTGTTTGATCAGCTTCCGCCGGTTGAGAAAAACATGCTCCGGCGTGGCTTCCCGTTCCGGCATTTCCCAACTTGGCCGTTTTTTAATCAGCACCATGATTCTCCCTTTTACCGCTGCGGAGGACGAATGAGTTCTCTTTCATAAAGCGTTCGGATAGGAGATACAAATCACCTTCGCTGACGCATCCGTGATGAGTTAGGATTTTAAATAAGTCAGCATGGTTTGGGCATCCGAAACTTCAAAGGGATCTTGATCAACATTGTCTTCAAAGCCTTGTTCGACAAAGCTTTTTTTGATCTCACAATCCTCAACATACATGGAATACCGCCAGGAACGCATTCCGAATCCGAGATTTTCCTTCTCTACAAGCATGCCCATTTTACGGGTAAACTCGCCATTCCCGTCAGGAAGAAGGAATACATTTTTGGCGCCGAGATTCTTGCCCCACTGGAACATGACAAAAGCGTCATTAACCGACAGACAGATGATCCGGTCGACGCCTTGCGCTCTGAATTCATCATATAATTCTTCGTATCCAGGAAGATGACTGGTCGAACACGTTGGGGTGAAAGCGCCCGGAAGCGCGAATAAAACAATTTTTTGGCCCTGGAAAATGTCCTGCGTCGTGACGTCTTTCCACTCAAATGGATTGGGATCATCGAGCGCGTCATTGCACACCCGGGTTTTAAAAGTCGTATTTGGAACCGTCATTTTCATGTTTTTCTCCGTTATAATTTTTAGCGGGCGTTATTTAACTGACCATAGAACGCAACATCCAGGCGGTTTTTTCGCCTACCTGCATGCGCTGCGTCAGCAAATCGGCCGTCGGTTCGTCACCAACTTCATCAGCGGCCGGAAAAACACCGCGCGCCGTACGCACCACCGCTTCGTGGGCGCGCACCAGATTCGCGATCATTTCCTCTGCTTTAGGCACGCCGTCATCTTCTTCGATGGAGCTCAATTCAGCGAACGCACGGTAGCTCCCCGGCGCGTACACGCCCAATGCCCGAATGCGTTCGGCAATCATATCGACCGCCAATGCCAGTTCGGTATATTGCTGCTCAAACATCAGATGAAGCGTATTGAACATCGGCCCCGTGACATTCCAATGATAATGATGGGTCTTGAGATACAGCGTGTAAGTGTCGGCCAGCACGCGGGATAACCCTTCTGCGATCTTTTGCCGGTGCTCTTGCGCAATGCCTGTATCAATTTCCATAGCGTTTCTCCTGTCTTGATTAACCACGGGATCGGGTGGTGAATCCAAATTGCCATGAATAATATATAGAGGATTTCTATAGCATTGCAAGTTTATATTAGAATTATTCTAATATTAAATTCGCCTACGCGTCAGGCAGCATCAATCGCGCACAAGTGACGCGCAAAACCGCTGAATGCGCTCACACGCCGCAGTCAGCGCTTGCGTGGACGTTGCGTAAGAAATTCGGAAAAATGGCGATAATCCAAAGGCGGCGCCATGAACCACGGCCACTCCTTCCGCCTCCAGCAGCTCTGCGGCAAAATCACCGTCGCTCTCGATCAATTTACCGCTTGGCGCCGTCTTGCCGATGCAGCCCGCGCAACTTGGATAGACATAAAAAGCGCCTTCCGGGGTCCGGCACTCCAGGCCCGTTGCTTGATTCAGCATGGATGTCACCAAATCCCTCCGCTCTTTAAACACCGCCGCGCGCTCAGCAATGAAGTCTTGGGGTCCATTTAACGCCTCAACCGCCGCCCATTGACTGATCGACGTTGGATTGGACGTAGACTGGGATTGAACTTTCGCCATGGCCTTGATCAAAAGCTCCGGCCCTCCTGCGTACCCGATCCGCCACCCGGTCATTGCGTAGGCTTTCGAGACGCCGTTCATGGTCAGCGTACGATCATAAAGACCGGGCTCCACCTCAGCGGGCGTGGAGAAATCAAAATCATCATAGACCAGATGCTCATACATATCGTCGGACAGCACCCAGACATGAGGGTGGCGCATAAGTACATCGGTGAGCGCCTTCAGGTCGCTGCGCGCATACGCCGCCCCGGACGGATTGGAGGGCGAATTAAAGATAAGCCATTTTGTTTTTGGCGTAATGGCGGCTTCCAGCGCCGCAGCGGTCAGCAGGAAACCGGTTTCGGGGCCCGCCTCGGCAATGACCGGCGCGCCGCCAGCCAGCAACACAATATCGGGATAGGACACCCAATAGGGCGCCGGGATGATCACCTCATCTCCTGGATTGAGCGTGGCGATCATCGCATTGTAAATGATGGGTTTTCCGCCTGGCGCTACTGTGATTTGGCTGGGCTGGTACTCGAGCCCGTTATCGCGTTTGAACTTGGCGCAAATGGCTTTTTTCAGCTCAACGATGCCGTCGACAGCGGTGTATTTTGTCTCGCCGCGTTGGATGGCGTCTATAGCTGCTTGTTTGATATTCTCCGGCGTGTCGAAGTCCGGTTCCCCGGCCCCAAGGCTGATCACGTCAACGCCTTTGGCTTTGAGCTCCCGCGCTTTTTGCGTCACCGCAATGGTTTGCGAGGGCTGAATGCGCGACAGCGTTTGGGAAAGGAATGATGAATCAGACATAGCAAGCCCTTCTGAACTAGAATGCAAATCGAGGCCATCACTCTGCGTCAAAGAGAGGCCCTTTAGAGGCTGCTATAATATTCCCGCAAATAAAGCGCAAGGCGCATGGGCCGGCGCCGATCACATAATGGTCATAAAGAAGCCACACACCGGCAAACTTTGACGACA